>CAZVBH010000102.1:0-7376 GCA_964625275.1 uncultured Lachnoclostridium sp. | reverse complement strand
TAGCGCAACTGATTCGTAATCAGTAGGTCGAGGGTTCGAGTCCCTTCGAAAGCTTTTTCTATTGTATCATATATTTCTTATAATATGTAAATTATTTTATCCAAAAATATTACGAAAATTTTAATTTTTTTATAACTTCTTGTTATATATCCTTATTTAATATATACTGTACCTAATTAAAGCTTATGTTCTAATTATTTTTATGGGTTTTTCGAGTTTTTTTACATGAGATTCCCATTCATTATTTTTCCTGCAACGGCTTTTATAAAAGTTTTTTAGGTAATTTTTTTACATAAAGTTTTTTAAGCTGTAAGGTGATTTTTATTTACCAGGAGGTTTTTATGGGAACAGAATTATATATTGCAATCGGTGCTGTAGGTGTTGCAGTTGTTCTTCTCATTATCACTATTGTTTTAATTGTTAAAATCAAATCTAAAGGTGATGAAATAAGAAAATATTCAGAAGAAAATAAAAAACTGTTTACAAGAGTTCAAAAGCTTGAAAATGCTTATAAAGAAACTGCCATTTCAAGAGAAAATCTGGTTGTTATGCATGAGGAGCTGAAGGAACAGTATGAAACAGTAAACAGACTTGCTTATACTGATACTCTTACAGAGCTTCCAAACAGACAGCAGTTTAATGATATCCTTGAGGGAGTTATGCTTGGTCTGGCTGACAATCCGGGTACTCGTGCAGCCTTAACAATTATCAAGCTTGCCAATTACGAAAGAATTACAAATGCCACAGGCAGGGTATCTGCTGATGAATTTATTTTGGACTTTACCCAAAGACTGAAGGCCAACCTTAATGAAGATGATTTCTTGGCAAGAATCGGTTCAGATGAATTTGCAATTATCACTCAGAGCTTTGATACGGTCACTGAATGTGAAAATCATATTGTAAGAATCAACAAAATTCTTCGTACTCCTCTTTCAAGTGGCGGTCGTGAGGTTATTCCGGACATTTATGTGGCTTGTGCAAAGGCTCCTACTGACGGTCAGAATATTCAGCTTCTTACTCTTAATGTTGGTCTTGCACTTTCTAAAGCGACACAGGAAAAAAGCGACACAGTTTATTTCTATAGTGAAGATATGGCAGATGAGGCAATGAAAAAGATGGAGCTTTCTGCCGAATTAAACAGGTCGGTTGCTGCTAATGAGCTTAACTATCTTTATTCAGCCCAAACCGACTTGCGCACAGGCGCCGTTGCATCGTATGAAATTATTCCGGTATGGGATTGTGAAAGATTTGGACGTCTGCTTCCTGATGAATATTTAAAATATGCTGAGGATACTCAGATTTCAAAGAAAATTTTTACAAATATTTTTGCAGCCGCATGTATAAAGCAAAAATATTTTGAAAACAATGGTTTTCCTGATATCAGTTTTATCATTCCTTGCTTTGTGGGACAGTTTATTGATGATGACTTTGTAAACATTGTCTACAGCCTATTGGAGAAAAGTGATGCTACTCCTTCAAGACTGCTTATATCGGTACCTGAATCGGTTATCATAAAAAATCCTCAGGCAACAATTTTACTTATGAAGAAAATTCAAAAGCTCGGAATCAGATTTGTGCTTGATGATTTTGGTTCAGGAAGCTCTTCTCTTAAGACACTTATTAATGCTCCTGTATCTACAGTCAGACTCTCTGAGGAATTCTTTGATGGAGAGGCTACAGTCAACGAGGAGCAGCTGATGAGCTCAATGGTTGGACTTATTCACTCATGGAAAATGAAAATTCTTGTATCCGGAATTGACTATAAGGAGCAAGAGGCTTTATTAAAGAAAATAAAAGCAGATTTTTCTGAAGGTCAGCTGTATAACGGATATATGGATGAAAATATTGCTTTTCAATACGCGCGAATTGCACAAAAATCAAAGTAATTTTTTGTTAAAATTGCACAAACATTGACTTTAATCACGAACCGGAAATTATTAGTATTTCACTAATAATTTCCGGTTTTTTCTATCTCCTGGCAATGGATTTAATAATTGATTTTGTTGTATCATACTTTTGTGCCTAAACAGGTAGCAAAGATTATCTCTGTATAACATTAATATGCTTTATTAATGATACTGATATATCAATTATCGCAGAGTTTTAACGAGAATATTTATAATTATTTTGGGAGGCTTGTATGTCATACGAACAATTTATTGATGAGCTAAGAATCGAAATAGAGAGTTTACCGGATTTTGATGGTACTCTTGTTTTTAATGACTCACTAAAGAACAATGGAGTTAAGGTGCATAATCTTACAATAACTACTGAGGACAATGCTGTTGCACCCTGCATTCCTATGGATTACTTTTATAACGAATATAAATACGAAAACAGTATTACTGAAATTGCGAAAAAAATTTATGATTTATATTGTAATCGCCCTAATATTGAAAAATCCAGTCTGGATTTTTCCTGGGATAAAATTTGTGATAAAGTATTTATGGCTTTGATAAATACAGCCTCCAATACAGATCTTTTAGAGAAAATTCCACATATTGAATTTTTGGACTGGTCAATTATTTTTAAGCTTGAGTCACCAATACCTAGTCTGTCCGGATTTATTACAATTACTAACAGGCTGTTTGAAACATTTGAAATTTCTATTACAGATTTGTTTGAATATGCATATACAAATACAGCAAAGGTAATGCCTCCACAGCTGTTAAGACTCAGTGACCTTACAAAGGACCCTGAATTATTTAATGACAGTTTTTTTGAAGATTCCTTTTGGATGCTTACAAATTCTGAGAAATATTATGGAGCAGGTGCAATTTTGTGTCCCGAGGTCTATGATATGTTTAAAGAAAAGGGAATGTTGGATTTTTATCTTCTTCCTTCTTCCATACATGAATTCATGATAGTCAGGCCTATGGGTCACAATCAGGAAAATTCACTTAATGAAATGATTCGTGAGGTAAATGGCTCTTCTTATGTACCTGAAACAGATTATTTAGGTGACCATACCATTGTATATAGTAAGCTTATCGAAGCCTTTAATGAGCTAATTGCAAGGCTTCAGACAGCTGATGAGGATACATTAAGTTCAATTAAAGAAGCTGAAGAACGAATTGATGAAATTTCTGAATAATTTAACCTTATCTGAAAAGTCCCCGCTTCTTAAGCGGGGGACTTTTCAGCATCAGTAGGAGTTCAAACTCCTACTGATGGGCCACGAAGTGGCTTTAAGGTTATGAGCAAGTAGCGAAGCGGATTGCGAATATCCGCTTTGATTTTTTAAAGGTCGTCACCTGTTTGATGATTATAGGCTTCAGAGGCAAAATATTCACTTAATGAAGCATCTTCTTCAAGTGCTTCATTAAATTTAAGATTAATGGAATTTGCCAGATTATCTACACCCTCACAATTCGTTAATTCTTTAATTTGAGAATATACTGTAGTTGAAATAGCGCCATTAACTATCTGCCAAGAGCCATCTTCAGACTTTGAAATATATAATTCATCCAGAGATGGAACTGTTGTTGTTATGCCATCCAGCTCAAGCTCATAGTATACAAATAAGATCTCATCTACCGGAGCTACACCATCCATATAGTAAAGCTTCTTTACGGTTGCAGTCTTTACGTCCTGAAATTTGTCAAAGGTTTCATCACTAATAGCAGAAGGATCTGTAACCAGTGCTGTGAGATCTGCGGAGGCTCCATTCTCCATTGCCAGATAGTAGGAGGATACCAGAATCAGTATGCTTTCATCCTTGCACTCTGAGAGGTCTGTTACGATTGACTTATCAGCAGCACCTGTGGTAGGTGTTATATAATAAACTGCATCAGAACCGGTTCCGACTATATCTGAAATTTTTTGTTCGCCAAAGCTACAGCCTGCAAAGGCAGCACATGTACACAGCGTACAAACCAGGAATGGTAATTTTTTAGACTTGAGCTTCATCAGATTAAATCTCTCCTTTCGACAGAATAAAGAAATAGGCTCAATTTGTAACCATTTTATGAGCAGCTTACAAATTAAGTTTAAACCAATTTCTTTAATAGCAAACGCACCCGGGGGGATTCGAACCCCCGACCTTTGGCTTCGGAAGCCACTGCCCTATCCACTGAGCCACGGATGCATATCATTTTTTAGTATATAACATTCTTGGTGAAATTTAAAGAGTAATTATCTTCCTTAATCCAAAAAAGTGCCCGGACAACAGAAATCAGCAAAATATGTTTTTGCATATCAGGTTGTTCCGGGCACATTATATTTTTCTTAGTTTACCAATTAGGCTTACCTTGCTGCATGGCTAACGGTCTTTTTTAGATGGACTGTCTTTAAAAAGCTTCTTAGGTGCTTTTATAAGCTGTCTTTAAGCCTTTTTTGCTGCCTTACGAGCTGCTTTTTCAGCTTCAAGAGTTGGCTGGAATGCTTTTACTTCTTTTGCAATTACTCCACTAAGTGCAAGCATACAAATGAGGTTTGGAATTGCCATAAGTGCATTTGCAACGTCTGAGAAGTTCCAAACAATATCAAGTGCTGTTGTAGCGCCAACGTAAACTACTAATGAGAATACAATTCTGTAGACCATGTTGTATTTGTGAGTTTTGAAGATGTATTCAAATGCCTTCTCACCATGATATTCCCATCCGAGAATTGTTGAGAATGCAAATAATACGATTCCTATACTTACAAGCCATCCACCCACTTTACCTATCGCTGTATCAAAGGCTTTGATAGTAAGTGATGCACCTTTAATAACTGAGCTGGTTGTATAAGAGCCATCTTCTCCAAATGTGTAATGAGCTCCTGATGCATCTGTCCAGGTTCCTGCAAAGGTACCGGCTGTAGCCTTAAACTCCTCTGTGGTGAGCTCTGAGGAAGCATTGTTGAGAAGTTCCTCATCAAGTACTGTAAGTGCAAGCTCAGTGCCTGAAGCATTGAGTGTCAGAGTGTCATCTGAGAATGAATATGTATATTCTGTTGTGGTTGTTTTGCTATCTGAATCGGTTTCTTCAATTACAACTTTGTTGTCACTTACTGTATAGCTTCCTGTTGTTGCTGTCTGAGTACATCCAAGTGCTCCTGAGGATGCAATACATAAGCCTGTGATTGTACATACAACGATTGTATCCCAGAAGGTTCCGGTCATGTTGATATAGCCCTGACGTACAGGATTATCTGTTGTTGCAGCAGCAGCTGTGATTGCTGCTGAACCCATACCTGCTTCATTTGAGAATACGCCTCGTGCAACACCATATCGCATTGAATTCATAAGTGCTGCCGTAATTGAACCACAAAGTCCGCCACCTACTGCCTTTACACTAAAGGCCATTTTGAAAATCATTACCACACCGGCAGGTACGTTCTTAATGTTGATTAAGATTACAATAAGTCCGGCAACAACATAGAATACTGCCATAAGTGGTACTACTACTGAAGATACCTTTGAAATTGTCTTGATACCACCTACGATAATGAGAAGTGCTGCTATCGTAAGTATAATTCCTGTTGCCACCTTTGGAATTGAAAAGGTTGAATTCAATGAGTCAGATATTGAATTTGCCTGAGTCATATTTCCGATACCAAAGGATGCAATTACTGCAAATAATGCAAAGAGCCAGCCGAGAACTGCTCCAAGCTTTTTGTTCTTAAAGCCCTTACGCATTGTGTACATTGGGCCTCCGGACATTTCTCCTTTTTCATTAACCTCTCTGTATTTTATGGCAAGCATACACTCACTAAACTTGGATGTAAGTCCGAATAATGCGGAAATCCACATCCAAACCAGGGCTCCAGGTCCACCGGATACCATAGCCGTAGCAACACCAACGATGTTTCCTGTTCCAATAGTTGCTGCAAGTGCTGTTGTCAGTGCTGAGAATGGTGATATATCTCCTTCTCCACGTTTGGTTGTTCTTGCTTCTTTACTTAATGTGCTTTTGATAGCATAACCGAGATTTCTCCAAGGCAAAAATTTCAAACGTATTGTAAGAAATATACCGGTTCCTACAAGCAGAACCAGCATTACCGGGCCCCAGACAAAGTCATCGATAGCCGAAATAATGTTTCCTAGTGTTTCCATGAGTCGCTTCCTTTCCTTATCACATTTTCACAAAAAATAGGGACAATCAGAGTTTCCCCTTTGATTGTCCCCCTTGACAATAATACTATAGTAATAAATCAGGCATTTGTCAATTAAAATACGATATTTTCCATGCTTTTTCTACATATTATAGCATTTTTATAGGTTTTCTTAGGATTGAGGTTCCTTCTAAAAGCTTTATCATTGCTTTTGGCACTTATTCTTAGCTTTGGAGCTTAGTCATTACTTTTGGCACTTATTCTTAGCTTTGGAGCTTAATCGTCTCTTTCCTCGTAAAGTTCCTTAAGCTTCTCGGCAAGCTCCGGATTATCATTTTCCAGCTGATGATAAATTTTAATTTCATGCTCTCTGATATGCTTGAAGGCTTTTGGGTTGATTTCATGCAAATGATGGGCAAGTCTGTGTCGATGTTCCATGAGCATCTCTCGTGCTGCCGGATTTAATGCCACCAGCTTTTCCTGAAGCGTGATACGTCTTGCAATAATTCTTTCTTCCAATAAAAGAAGTCTGTTTTCAGGCACTGACTTTGCTTCTTGTATGTCTTCAAGATACATTTCAATATAATCTAAGAGCTCATCCTCATCAAACAGGCCTACCTTGCCCCAGGCAATCGTGCTTTCTGCTTTTTCGAGAGATTCAGTATCTTCATTCATCATGCTTTCAGCAATCTCTTTGGCGAATTCTCTCATCTTCTTTTCGGTATCCTTACCAAATGCCCATTCAATTTCAGCCAGTCTTTCTCCGGCTTCCACATAAGGATTTTCGATATTATTTTCAATTCCTTCAAGTGGATAAGGCTTTTCCAATCCTGCATCTCGAAGAGCCAGCGAAATTGTTCTTCTGACTGCGCCCTGTTCAATAAGCGTAGTTGCACCGAGCTTTCTCAGCTGATCATTTAGGGTAATGCCATGCTCAGTAATATAAAGTCTGATTCCTTTAGCTTTAAGATTGTTGTGAAGAAGCACCAGTCTTTCAGCAGCTGTAAAATCTATCGTGGAAATTCCTCTGGCATCTATAATAACCTGTTTTGTGTCAGGTTTAATTGCCGATTCTATGTCAGATTGAAGTGTTGCAATATTTGCGAAGAAAAGATTTCCATTAAATCTGTACATAATGGTATTTTTTATTGGTCTGGCATTACGATTTCGGTTAATATTATAAAAAATTTCATGGCCGGGAATCATGCCAAGGTATGCCTTTGGTGGGTCAACTGCTCTAATTACTACCTCCACGAAGGACAAAATCACACCTATCATTACTCCGTAGACAGTGCCAAAAATTAAAACACCAAAGAAGGCTGTTGCAAAAATAATAAGTT
>CAZVBH010000101.1:0-7411 GCA_964625275.1 uncultured Lachnoclostridium sp. | reverse complement strand
ATCTTACTGAATCTTCCATAATTTTTTGAAATTCCGAAGGTTCAAGTTCAATTCGTGCAATTTTTCCATGAATCCTTACTCTGACCTGATGAAAGCCTAAATCAAGCAAAAGCTGCTCCGCCTGATCAACCATGCCAAGCTTTTCTTCATTAATGGTTTCTCCATAAGGGAAACGGCTTGAAAGACAAGCAAAGGACTGTTTGTTCCAGGTTGGAACTTCAAAATACTTAGATAAAGCTCTGATATCCTGCTTTGTAAAACCACAATGCCTTAAAGGACTTTTAATACCCAGCTCAGCGACTGCGATAAGACCCGGTCTGTAATCTCCATTATCATCAAGATTTGAGCCCTCGGCTATTTCTTTAACTCCCTGTTCATCAGCTATCAGACGAATTTTTTCAAAGAGCTCATGCTTACAAAGATAGCAGCGATTTTTGGGATTTTTTGAAAAGCCTTCTATTTCAAGCTCTTCTGAATGACAGATAAAATGTCTGATACCCTTTTTTTCACAATAAGCCTTTGCTTCATTAAGCTCCCTTTTAGGAAATGAGCAGGACTCTGCAGTAACTGCAATAACATTTTCACCAAGTGCAGCCTTTGCAGCATATAAAAGAAAGGTTGAATCCACACCACTTGAGAAAGCGACAGCAACACTGCCTAAGGATTTCAAATAATCTTTTAGGGCTTCATACTTATCAAGTAGGGTGGACGATGGTGCCATTTCCGGTTTAGCCTGCATATTTATTCTCCTTTAGCTTTATTAAGCTTTTTCTGAACTGCTTCATCAAGCTCTACAGGGAATGGAAGCAGATTTAAAACGTCCTTTTCTATGTCCACACCCGGATAAACCTCAGTCAGCTTAAGCCCATTAGGGGTAAGCTCAAATACACAACGCTCAGTTACATAAATTACGCGCTGCTTATTTTCAAGTGCACGCTTAACCGAAAAGCTGATTGACTTTATTTCATTTACAAATTTTGGAATTGTGCCATTTGCATTAATGGTTACTTTATCCTTCTGTCTTGAAATATCAAGTCCCTTTGCATTAAAGGTCATACAGAAAACAACTGTCGGTGTCTTGGCTGTTATGTTGGCAAAGCCGCCGATGCCGGCAAAGGCACCCGGTCCACGATGAGAATTGACATTACCATAACGGTCAACCTCAAGTGCTCCCATGAAACAGATATCAAGACCTCCATTGTCATAAAGGTCAAACTGGTTAGCCATGTCCACCATACAGGTTGCACCAATTACTGCACCAAATACCGTTCCTGAAGCAGGGAATCCACCAATTCCACCTGACTCAACAGTAAGAGTAACCTGATCGAGGATTCCATCCTTTCTCGCATAGTAAACAACATTTTCAGGAATGCCAATTCCGATGTTTACAATATCGTCAGGCTTAAGCTCCTTCGCTGCACGTCTTCCTATCGTCCTGCCTGCTACATTTACAGCCTGCTTTGAGGAAGAGAAGGTTTCAAGCATCTCATTCCAGTCCTTCCACTGTGAATAAGGAATTTCAAAGCCACCTGTAAGACATTCATATACAGCATGTCTTGGTACCGGATCAACAACAACGACTGCATCTACTAGACATCCCGGTATGATTGTATTTCTTGGACGTGGCGGAGTTCTTACAAGTCTGTCAACCTGTACAATTACAGTTCCGCCATTTGCCTTTACAGCCTGGGCAATTGAAAGTGCATCACCTGACATATACATCTCATCAAAGGAGATGTTACCTTTACGATCCGCAGCGGTGCCCTTTAAAAGTGCAACATTTATTTTAGGAAGCTGATAGTAGAGAAATTCCTCGCCATCAACCTCTACCTTCTTTACATAAGAAGTATCTTTTGAAATATTATTAATTCCCGGTCCGTCGATATCAGGATCAACGAAGATATCAAGTCCTACCTTTGAGAGAGCTCCCGGAAGTCCTCCTGCCTGAGCTCTGATTGCATGGGAAATACAGCCAAGTGGAAGGTTATAGGCTTCGAACCTGTCCTCAAGCACAAGCTTTTTCGTGCTTGTCATGGCACCAAAATGTCCACAGATAAGCTTATCAACGGCTCCTTCCCTGATATATCTTTCTGCATTTCTGTTTTCATCCCAAAGGCCAAAGCCTGCAGATGAGACCATAGTCAAATGCTTTGGAGAATTATTTATGGAATAGCGTCTGTAGATTGCCTCGTGAAGCTCAACAGGATTTTCAATTCCAACAAAGGAGTTTACACAGATGACGTCGCCATCATTGATGAGAAATGCGGCATCATCAGGAGTCATAATTTTATGCATATATGTAGTGCCTTTCTTTTTTATAAACCGGCAAAGCCGATTACTTATTAATTTTTAAAAGTAAATTAATCAGAGATTAATCCACCACCCCAGCTTTGTTTACATTTTAAATATAACTGCAAACAATAAGTTGTTACATTATATACATAGACAGCTGTTCACACAAGCCAAAATCTAAAAATCAAAGATTAATAGTCAAAACATCTTTGCTATTGCTCAGATTACTAACCAAAATAACCCTGTGATTTCTTTCCTTCTTCCTTTGCCTGTCCATAGGTCTTGTAGTGTTCAATTACGTCTGCCATCTGGGCATCAGTCAGGACATTAGGAGTTCCTATTGCAAGTGCTCTCCACTGTACCTGGGCACACCACTCACAGGTATTGGCAACAGCAAATGCCTTCTGAATAGAATCGCCATAAGCTACCATTCCATGATTAGCCATTAAAAGAGCGAGACTGTCAGTTCCTCTGAGGGTTTCACGAACAGCATTTGCAAGCTCTGTAGTTCCGTAGGTAAAATAAGGTACTGTTGGTACTGTTGCTACACCGGTATCGGCAATTGCATAATGAACAGATTTTAAATTAACACCGGAGCAGGCAAGAGTTGTGCAGTACATTGAATGAGCATGTACCACTGCTCTGGCATTTGGCTTTTCAAGATAAAAGGCTGCATGAAGTCCACTTTCACTTGATGGCTTTCTCTTGCCGTCAACAATTTCTCCGTCAAGCTTCATTATTACAACATCCTCAGGAGTTGTCTGTGCATAAGGAATTCCGGATGGGCTGATTGCCATATAACCAGTCTCAGGATCATAAATACTGATATTTCCTGCTGTTCCAATTGTAAGTCCTGATGAGATTAACTTATTACCATATTCAACTATTTGCTTTCTTATTTCTTCAAGTAACATAATACACCTTCCTTTTCCAATATTGATAAATCATGCTGAATTTATGGAGCAAAAGTGTCAAAAGGCCAAGCAGCAAAGCTGCTCTGACTAATTTGCACACCAATTAATTCTTCTAACATTTTATTATTATAAGAGGAAATTTGCAAGATAATATTTTAACCTTATCTGAAAAGTAACGAAGCGAACCTAGAATATACACTTTGTATCAAAGTGGATATTCGCAATCCGCTTCGCTACTTGCTCATAACCTTAAGGCCACTTCGTGGCTCATCAGTAGGAGTCCAGCCTCCTACTGATGCTGAAAAGTCATATTATCCCAAAAGCTAGACTTTTGGGATAACATGACTTTTCAGATAAGGTTAAAATATAGTTCACTTAATTCCAATTTGATGATATAATCGCAGAAGCAATATACATTATTTTTGGGGGTTGTATGAAATTAAATCAAATCATTACCAGTCTGCTTGAGACAGACATGTACAAATTTTCCATGGGACAGGCTATCTATCATCAGTTTAGTGACTACAAAACCACCTGGTCATTCAAATGTAGAAATACAGATGTTGTTTTTACGCCAGAGATGATTGATGAAATCAAGGAACAGGTTAACGCCTACTGTAATCTTAGATTTACCGAGGAGGAGCTTGAATATCTTGACAATATTCAATGGATAAAGGGCTCTTATGTAGATTTCCTTCGTATCTGGAAGCCTCGTTTTGACGACTTTGAAATCACAGAGGATGAATCAGTTCCTTGTCATTTAAGAATTGAAACTCGTGGTACCTGGCTCAATACTTCAATGTATGAAATTCCAACACTTGCAATTGTAAATGAAGTTTTCTTCAGAATGAATTATGATTATTCTTCTCTTATGGAGAGCTTTAAAATCAGACTGACAAATAAAATCAATGCACTGAAAACCGGTGAAATGAATCTGGGTGCTTTTAGTGAATTCGGTCTTAGAAGACGTCTCAGCGCTGAAGCTCAGGAGCTTGCAATTAAGTCTCTTGCTAGAGCCGGTGCTTTGGGAGAATATAATGAATCCACATTTGTCGGCACATCAAATGTTTATCTTGCTAAGAAATTTAAATTAACACCTGTAGGTACAATGGCGCATGAATGGATTATGTGCGTCGGTCAGGGCAACCACAAGCACAATCCTGCTTACTCAAATTGGTATGCAATGGATGCCTGGGTAAAGGAATATGGTATTCTCAATGGAACTGCTCTTACAGATGCAATCACTACAGACTGCTTCCTTAGAGATTTTAAGCTGACTTATGCAACACTTTTCAGTGGTGTTCGTCATGACAGTGGAGACCCTGTAGAATGGGGTGAAAAGATAATTGAGCATTATAAAGAGCTGGGTATTGATCCTAGTACTAAGACTTTATTGTTTAGTGATAGCTTAAATTTTGAAAAAGCAGAAGAATTATATAATCATTTTAAAGATAATTCAAAGGTTGCTTTTGGTATTGGAACATATTTAAGTAACGATACTCTTGTATCACCTTTAAATATTGTTATGAAAACAACTCGCTGCAACGGAATGGATGTAGCGAAGATTTCAGACACTCCAGGTAAGGGAATGTGTAAAAACCCTGAATACGTAGAGTATCTGCAAAGATGTATTGATTGGAGAATGACGCATGAATAATTTTGTACTTATCCCAGGTAGCTTTAATCCTATTACAAATGCTCATATTGAGATGGCGGAGGCCGCACGTAAAGCGGTTAACGCAGATATGGTTTTCTTTGTTCCAGCGCATGATACTTATGTAGCTAAGAAGAAAACTCTCATTACCGGGCCTAGCAGATGTAAATTAATTGATGAAGCTACCCCTAAGTACATGAAAGCACTTTCTATAGAGGTTGATAGTTTTTTCCCAAAAAGAACTTATAATACCATTTAAGAGCTAAAAGACTCATTCGATAAAAATTATAATTTTTGTAATTTATATATTTGTTTAGGAATGGATAATATAGAAACTTTGCCAACTTGGTACAACTGGCAACCTCTTGTAGAAGAAAATTATTTTATTGCGTGTACCCGCAAAGGCGATACATTAAATAATACTTTAACAAAAGCAGGCTTATTGCAATATAAAGAACATTTTAAAGAAATAGAAATTTCAAAAAATGAAACTTCTTCAAGCTTAGTTAGAACACTGTGCGAAAAGGGAGAATATGCAAAAGTTAAACAGCTTGTTCCAGAAAACGTATATGAATATTTAAGAAAATTTTATGATGTATTGAACAGAATCTAAGGAGAAATATTATGAAGGAATTTAACGCAAAAGAAGTAAAATATAGATGCGTGCAGTGGATTAGAGATTGGTTTGAAGAAAATGGTAAAGGATGTAATGCGGTAGTGGGAATCTCGGGCGGGAAAGACTCAACCGTGGTCGCCGCTCTTTGTGTAGAAGCTCTAGGCGCAGATAAGGTTATTGGAGTACGAATGCCTAATGGCGTTCAAAGTGATTTATCTGATGCTATGGATATTTGCGCTTATTTAAATATTCATAGTTGCACTGTAAATATTGGAATAGCAGTAAAAGAACTTGCTGCAGAAATTGAATATGAAGCAAGCTCTCTTTCAAAACAGGCTACAATTAATCTTCCTCCCCGTATTAGAATGGCAGCACTTTATGCAGTAAGTCAAAGTTGCAATGGAAGAGTTGCAAATACCTGTAATAAAAGTGAAGATTGGGTAGGATATGCTACTAAATATGGAGATGGTGCAGGTGATTTTAGTCCTCTTAGCAATCTATTGGTATCAGAAGTAAAAGCTATTGGTAAAGAACTCGGACTTCCATCATGGATGATAGATAAGACTCCATCAGATGGTCTTTGCGGAAAAACTGATGAAGATAATCTTGGTTTTACTTATGAAACTCTTGACAAATATATCGGAGAAGGAATCGAGCCTCCCGCAGAAATAAAAGAAAAAATTGATAAATTGCATAAACAGAATTTATTTAAGTTAATGCCTATGGCGTCCTTTAACCCAATAAGTGCAGATTAATTTCTGCACTTTATTTTTAATAAAATTTATATTATAATATATATAGAAAATAAAAAAGAAAGAAGTGTGGTTATTGTATGTCAAAAAATAAAAATTTTACTATTAGTGAAATGTATTGTACAGAATGTGGGAATAAGGGGATTGGGATTCCACGTCGCGCAGGTCAGCAAAGAGAAGCCGGACATTTAAAACGTATCTATTGTTTATGTTGCCAGAAGGAGGCGAACCATGCTGAGGTGCGCTCATTCGGCTCTTACCGCTATGAAGATTTTAAAGAAGAATTTGACTTAGGTAGATTTGTTAATGGTGAAAAACTTCCCATTAGTCAATTACCAGGCTGTAAAAATCTTGAATGTAAATACAATAGAAATGGTGCAGGCAAATGTTGGAACACAAATTGTTCTTGTCAATGTGAATTTCGTAACAAGGAGGCTTAGTTATGAGTGGAAAATTATATGTATTAATAGGAGCGCCAGGATCGGGCAAAAGTTCTTGGATAGCTAATCATTTAAATCCTAAAACAGACAAGGTAATTTCAAGAGATGCTCTTAGATTTGAATTACTTGATGAAGGTGAAGATTATTTTGCACATGAAGTAGAAGTTTTTAGAGAATTTGTATATTTAATTAATGAAGCAATAGAGCAAGGATATAATGTGTTTGCGGATGCTACTCATTTAAGTGTACCTTCTAGGAGTAAATTATTATCATGCATTGATTCTAACCCCTCTGAAATAAATGCAATTTTTATTAAGAAGCCTTTGGAAGTATGTCTTGTACAGAATGAAAATCGTAAAGGCACTCAAGCTTACGTTCCTCGTTCTGTTATTAGAAGGATGCACGCAAGTATAGTTAGCCCTACTTTTGAAGAAGGTTTTAATAGAATATATGTAGTAGAAGATGATAAACCAATAGTAGCATATACTTCAATAGAAATAACAGATTAATGGAGGAATATTTTTATGTCAAATATATAGAGGAACGACTTGCCAGGTTGTAAAAATCTTGAATGTAATAAAGAACAATTTTGTTTCTTTAATATTTTCTATAAATTTAAAAGATTTTATATTTAGAATACTACCGAAAGAATTAACAGAGTTATTTTTAGATTTTTCGGACAATTTTATGACACAGTATCATAAATATTTTCATATAATATTGTAAATAAGAAATAAAAGGAG
>CAZVBH010000100.1:0-7433 GCA_964625275.1 uncultured Lachnoclostridium sp. | reverse complement strand
TCAGAGCTGTCAGCACATCATCTTTATTCATAAAGCTTGTCATGTCATTTCCATAACTGAAAATATCTATTTTTACTCTTTGCCCACCTAGCATTTCAACGATTGCATCCCTAAGCCCATCGAAATTCATGGTGATATACGTAATCAAAGAATTGTAAGCGACAGTCTCAGACCAGTAATTTTCACACTCTCCTTCCAGTACAGCTTTTGCAACTGAATTTGGTCCACAAATATGAGAGGCATTCTTGAAGCTGTAACCATCATACCAATCCATTACTTCAGAGTAATTCATGTTATAATCCTGGCAAAGCTTCTTTACTTCATCTTCTGTAAAACCAATATATTTAGCCAGACGTTTAGGACTCGTCATGGTATATTCAGTAAAATTATTTAATGCTGATTCACTACTGTACTTCTTTATAGGAAGGATTCCTGTGATGTAGGCAAGTACTGTAAATTTCTTTGCGTTATTCCCTTTAAAAAGACCTCGCAGCAGGTTAATATATCTTTCCTGAACCTTTGTATTACTCTTTTCATCACGAAACAGGCAATCCCACTCATCTATTATAATCACAAACTTAGCGCCTGTTTTATCATTAATCTTATCTAATGCAAATGGAACTATTGTATCATTTTCTGTAAGGCAGCCAGGGAAGGCTTCATCAAGGTCTGAAATCAGTCCTCTTTCTAATTCGTCCAGAGTTTTATCAGGATTTCCTATAGATGCGAGTAAATAAGCAAGGTCGATTCTTATGACATTGTATTTGTTCAGATTCTTATCCCAATTTTCTGTTTCAGAAAGCTTTCTTCCTTCAAACAGACTTCTTGAATCGCAGCCTTTTTCAAAATATGCAGCAATCATATTTGCAGTAATGGATTTTCCAAAACGTCTCGGACGACTGACGCACACATAACGCTGTTCATTATTAATTACCCGATTGAAGAAGTTAATCATATCTGTTTTATCAACATAAAGATCAGAATTAACAACTGTATCAAATTCTTCATTTCCTCGATTCAAAAACATGCCCATATGTCAAATCTCCTTTTATGCATAGGTTATAATATGTTTAGTATAACAAATCATGAAGAAAATGTCATCTAGATTTTTATTGCAAGTTTTTAGATTACCTGGCACAATGTCTCTTTCTTCTATATCCCAGCCAAGACGCATCATCTCAAGTTTGATTTTTATTATCTCATCCATATATTTTCCCCTTATATGAGTAGTAGAAGAGAGCCGACTGACGTCGACTCTCTTTATGAAGAATATAAATCTTAACTGTTGAGCTTAGTGAGAAATTTTACACTACCATCGTTAGTCTTTGGAAGTGTGCCCCAGTATTCTTTTGTACCATCTGAATAGATGCAACCTACTGTATCACCAACCGAACCTAACAAACTGTTTCCTAGATTGTCGTAGTACACATACATAGGATAGCCTCTGTCTTCACAGTCAAGGTCACCATTATATGAAATACCCATAGTGTATTGGGTATTATCTATTTTAATCTCTGTTTCTTCTTGTCCTATTACATAATTACTTTGCCATAAGTAAGAAGCATGATATTCTTTAGCTGATGAATGAATGAACATATTGGTTAAAGCATTTTCACGAGTGGAACCTCTATTTTCATATATAGTAATATTTTCTTCAATAGTATCAGCGTCGTAGCCTGTATGACTCGTAATGTACGGATAATTTGGTGCAGTATCTGTTAAAAAGTAGTAATTTATCAATGAGAAATCATTTTCAACAGTTGCACCATAGTCATTCGATACCCATGTGCCTACTTCTACATCTTTCATTACAATAAAGCTTTTAACAGTTTTCGTTGCTTTCTTTGTAGGTATTGTTGTTGGCGTATTTGTAGCTGTAGGCTTAGGTGTGTTTGTTGCCGTTGGTTTCGGAGTTGATGTTACAGTATCAATTGGCTTAGGCGTATTTGTAGCCGTAGGTTTTGATGTTGCTGCAACTGTCACCTTTGTTGTGGGTGTATTTGTGGCAATTGTAGTTACTGTTGTTACAATTTTATCATCAGGCTTTGTCTGTGCAACTGGACTGATGCTAATACTAGGTGCTACAGTGACAATAGGTGTAACAGCGACAACATTACCGTCATCATTCTTTTTTAATGCGACTGTTACAGTTGTTTTCTTTGATTCATCATTTGATGAAGTATTCTTTTTTGTAGTGTCAGCTGAGCTGACTTTTTCAGAAGTATTTGACTTATTAGTAGTATCAGAATTATTTGCTATTTCTTTATAAGCTGTCTTTACTGATTCTTTCACTTCTTCATCATCAACGATGATTTTGTTGTCTTCCACTTTTACTTTAACATCTACATCACCAACGGTTACATAGCTTTCTCCGTCGTCATTTGTTTTGATGTCGGATTCATTTGCAGAAATGGTAACTTCTTCATTACCATTTTCGTCTTCAGTGATAGTGAAATCAGCTGCCTGACTATCTTCATCTGATACGTTGTCAATATTTTCATCAAGTGAATTGTCAACATATCCTTCAGAGCTTGTATAATCAGCAGTGTTCGTGATAGAAGATGTTTCTTCAATCATTTCATTTGAGTTTTCAACAGCTTGTGTATTAGTTACTTGAGAACTTGTAGTCTGAGAATTTGTGTCTGATGAACCACACGCAATAACTGATAATGCCAAGCCTGCTGTAAGTGTTGTTAATAATATACGTTTGGGTTTCATAGTGATCTCTTATCCTCCTCATAAGTATAAATAATTTAGTAATTGATGTATTCTATTATGCAGGTATGTTTCTTGTCTTCACCTTTCTTTTCATAGGAAATTCCGACTAAAACCACTTCTCCTTTATAGTTTTCCAGTGATTTTATATATTGCTTCTCTTTTATCTGAGTGATGGCTGTTTCAGCTTTTTTATTCCATTTTAATTCTACTATCATGGCAGGCTTTGCTACTCCCGGCTTTGGTACAAATACCATATCTGCAAAGCCATAGCCTGTAGGCAATTCACGAATTATTGTATACTCTTTTCTTGCTGTATAATAGGCCAAGCTTATACAGCTTGCCAGTGAATTTTCATCATTGTATTTGAGAATACTTGTGTTTTGCATATGGCACTCGTCAAGCTTCTCTGCAACCTCTTCTTCGTCTCCTGCAAGGGTATCTAAAAGTAAACGTTCTGAATTATTAATTGCCTTTATGACTTCGTCCCAGCCGGTATCCTCTAAAGTGTCCTCGAAGCACATGCGTACTTCTTTATTAGGAATATAGGCTTCTTCTTTTTCAGAATCATAAGCAAGATATCCTAAATGAATCAATGCAGTAAGTACATCATCTTTCCTTTTAAAGCTGGTCATGTCATTTTCATAGGTTCTAACCTTTACTTTTATGCGATTTCCACTTAAAGCCTCAACGATTGCATCCCTAAGTCCATCGAAATTCATGGTGATATACGTAATCAAAGAATTGTAAGCAACAGTCTGAGACCAGTAATTACTACACTCACCTCTTTTCATAGCTTTAACAACTGAATTTGGTCCACAAATATGAGAAGCATTCTTGAAGCTGTAACCATCATACCAATCCATTACTTCAGAATAATTCATGTTATATTTCTGGCAGAGTGACTTTACTTCATCCTCGGTAAAGCCTATATATTTTGCCAATTTAGCCGGATTGGTCATTGTATATTCATCAAAATTATTTAATGCTGATTCACTACTGTATTTTTTTATAGGAAGGATTCCTGTGATATAGGCAAGTACTGTAAATTTCTTTGCGTTATTCCCTTTAAATAGACCTCGCAGCAGGTTGATATATCTTTCCTGAACCTTTGTATTACTCTTTTCATCACGAAACAAGCAATCCCACTCATCTATTATAATCACAAACTTAGCGCCAGTTTTATCATTAATCTTATCTAATGCGAAAGGAACTACTGTATCATTTTCAGTAAGACAGCCGGGGAAGGCTTCGTTGAGATCTGAAATCAGTCCTCTTTCTAATTCGTCCAGAGTTTTATCAGGATTTCCTATAGATGCGAGTAAATAAGCAAGGTCGATTCTTATGACATTGTATTTGTTCAGATTCTTATCCCAATTTTCTGTTTCAGAAAGCTTTCTTCCTTCAAACAGACTTCTTGAATCGCAGCCTTTTTCAAAATATGCAGCAATCATATTTGCAGTAATGGATTTTCCAAAACGTCTCGGACGACTGACGCACACATAACGCTGTTCATTATTAATTACCCGATTGAAGAAGTTAATCATATCTGTTTTATCAACATAAAGATCAGAATTAACAACTGTATCAAATTCTTCATTTCCTCGATTCAAAAACATGCCCATATGTCAAATCTCCTTTTATGCATATGTTATAATATATTTAGTATAACAAATCGTGAAGAAAATGTCATCTAAATTTTTATTGCAAAGTTTTTAGATTGCCTGACCACAATGTCTCAACCTCAGGCAGCAGTCATAACTTAAAATAAGGCGACAGGACAAAAATGAACATGCAAAGTGTATGACTAGCGCGAAGCGCACACTTTGCATGTCATATTTTGGACTGTCGCCTTTCACAAACTTCAGCTGCTGCCAGCTAATACTCTACTTCTTTTTTATGTTGAAGACACGATGGCGATGAAAATATATCAACGATACCCCTGTAATTACGAGAATAACTGCAACCAGAATCAATAGTGGTCCCACTGCATCCTCTACATTAAAGCATCTTACATTAATCCACATCTGATTAATTCTTGAATTAGCTTCGCTATCAAAATACCACATAACTGCACAACGCTCCATCACCTCTTCAGTCGGATACTGAGCTGCAAGCTGACGATTCAGCTGATCAGCTGAGCAGGTTATAACAGCCTCATCATCAAAGAAATAAGAAATATCATAATCAACGACATCCTCTTCATCCTCATCAGCGCTGTAACACCAATCAACATATTCTAAAATTGTATCATCATCTCCGCCGGAAATGGTTGAAGTATAACCAATGTAATACATATTTCTGACTGCATTATCCGGTCTTGAAATAAAATTAATGAAGGCTTCGGCTGCCTGCTGTCTGTCTGAATCACCATTGATGCCTGACTTAAGCATTACCCAGCCGTCAAACCAGAGATTTGAACATTCCTCAGGCACAGAATAATTAAGATATACATCATCCTCTTCTGCCTGATCCATTGTATATACAGCATCACCGGACCACTGATAATTTGCATAGACCTTTCCGGTTACCATGTCCGCCTTGCCACTGTCAGTTTCAAAGGAATAAGCCACATCCTTAATAGACTTAAGAACCTCTTCACAGTCTTCTACAGTCTTCTCAGAGGTATCATTCATAAGCTCCTGAATATTATCAGAATAATTAGCATCAGCCTTGAATTCATCTGAGGTCAGCTTATCTGAGAATAAAATTCCCAGACCAAGAAACATTGAATCTCTGACATTATCCTTTATTGTTATTTTACGTGAATACTTTTCATCAGCAAGAAGCTTCCAGGACGAGGCCTCCTCTTCTGTTATATATTCCGGATTATAAACAATACCTGTTGTGCCCCACATATAGCCGGCGGCATACTGTGACCATGATTCACCATTAATTTGATTCTCTGTGAATACATTCTGAATATAATCCGAGACACCGTTGATATAGTAATTATATTCATTATCAGTATCAAAAAATTCATCTGAAAATGCCTGAAGCTTGCCTTCTGCCATAAGCTTCATAATCATGTAGTCTGATGGACAAACAAGATCATAGACATCGCCGAGTGTAAGCGTATTATATAAGTCCTCATTAGTTCCGAAGGTAGAATACTCTACCTTAACCTTTACGCCATAGGTTTCATAATACCAGGTTTCAAAATCCTCAACCAGTGAATTTTCACCAAAAATGTCGCCACTGTCAAGGTCAATAACTTCATCTTCTCCCCAGTCTCCTTCATCAATATACTCTTCCCAATTACATACTCGAAGAGTAAGTGTCTTTTCATTAGAGCCTGATTTTTTCTCACTGCTACAGCCTGAAAAAAGCGTAACAACCGAGCCAAGCATCAGAAGTGAAGTTAAGAGAGCAATCTTTTTTCTAAGCTTTAGATTTTTAAATATATTAAATTTTGTCATTAGTCATTCCTCTCTTTCTCATCAACATTAGATGTAAGATTCATGGCTATAACGAATAAAACTACCACTATAAAAATAATGGTTGATAAAGCCCATAATGCAGTCTTTATTTCAGTTCTAGAGCCTCTTGTAGCATTAACAACATAAGTACTGATTGTATCGAACATTGCAGGCTTTGTGTAAGTAGTGATGAAATAATCATCTAAGGAAAGTGTTATTGCCAGCATAAAGCCTGAAATAATTCCGGGAATTATCTGAGGAATAACAACCTTAAACAATGCCTTAGTTGGTGAAGCTCCCAAATCCAGAGCGGCCTCGTAAAGATTATTGTCCATCTGCTTAAGCTTTGGAATGATTGAAAGATAAACAAATGGAGCTGTAAGAACTACATGTCCGATTACTAATGGAACATAAGTATCCTTGCTGATTCCTAAAAATGCAACAAAGAGTATACATATTGAGAAGCCCGTTACAACATCTGCATTAACTACAGGTACCTGATTAATGTTATTGACAAAGCCAGTCACATGCTTTTTGGAATAAAATGCTCCAATAGCACCACAGGTTCCAAGTATTGTTGAAATAACAGACGAGCTAACCGCCAGCACAAGAGTTCCAATAATCATATCACGAAGCTCAGGTGTCGTGAAAAGTGTTACATAATTATCAAGTGAAAAGTGCCTGATTGTACCTATCATTGTTGAGTCTGTGAAGCTGTATACTGCCAAAAGTAAAATAGGCACATACATAAATAAAAGTACAAGGGCAATCCATGTATAAGATAAAGCTTTTTTCATTATAATACTCGGCCCCCTCCTTCATTATCTTCACCAAATTTATTGGTAATAACTGTAATAATAAGTATAATTGCCAGAAGAACTACAGAAATAATTGAACCGTTGTTCCAATCGTATGCACTGAAATAGCTTCCTATAAGTGAACCCATTATATAAGTCGAATTGTAAAGCATATCAAGAACTACATAATTCGTCATTGCAGGCAAAAATACCATCATAACGCCACTGACAATTCCCGGAATCGAAAGTGGAAGGGTTATCTTTAAAAATACCATAACTTTGTTTGCACCAAGGTCTGCTGCAGCCTCATTAAGATCCTTATCCAACTTCAAAAACGAAGTATAAAGAGGTAAAATCATAAAAGGAAGGAAATCATAGGTCATGCCTATAACCGAATTTAAAAATGGATAATATGCCAAATTTCCTTCAATTGCAGTAAGTATTTCTTTAAGTGCAGTTACCCTAAGAGTGAAATTAATCCACATTGGCATGATAAACAAAA
>CAZVBH010000099.1:0-7641 GCA_964625275.1 uncultured Lachnoclostridium sp. | reverse complement strand
TATATCGTAAGTCCTTTCAATTCTGAAGAAACAATTATATAATAGTAGTCCGGATTTTCTGTTGGAATTGCACTATTAGTCAGATACATATACTCTTCTATAATTCCATTTTCATCATATGAAGCAGATTGAAATTTCAGATTTGCAATCGCCGTTCCATCAGTATCATAAAGATAAAGCAGATTGGTATCAGCTTCATCACCTTCTGCATAAATATTGAAAAACAATTTTCCATCTGCTGTCAGCTCTGGATAATCATATTCAAAGGTGAAATAATCAGCCTCTTCTCCTATTTTTTGGCAAGCCCAAAGACTACCGGCTTCATCTGTATTGTCCACTTCAAAAATAACTAAGCCGTCCGAATTACCACTATAAATATAGCCATTACATGGAATATCGCTGCTAACTATAACTGCCTGATTTTCTTTTGTATTCCACTCTGCCACTTCATATTTTAGAGTATTTGCGTTGACACCACTTAGAATAATGGTATCGCCATCATCCATAACTGCTGAAATTGAAATTGAGTAATAAGGAATATCAAGCGTTATTTCCCTTAGCTTGCCAAATGCATCCAAAATAATTCTGCTAAGCTCGCCGGTAGCATAGTTATATCTGTAAAGCGGCAGTGCATTTTCTCCGGCATAATATGAATACCAGCCTTCTGAATTGCCTTCCGGCAAATCATATTTAGTTGCATTTTCAAGGTCATCATCGAATATGTAAAGAATATTGTCATTTTCATCAACTATAATCAGATTTTCGCCTGCAGTCAGGTAGGTTGTACATCCATAATCATCACCGTTTATAGTTGCCTCGATTTCTTTTTTTATTGGATCATAGATTGAGAAAACAAAGCCATAGCAGATAGCTTCCTCGTAGTCTCCATAATCGTCATAATATTCATCACCTGAAGCATCTTCTTCAGAATTGTCATCCTTTGAATAAGTTCCATCAGAATAATAGCCTTCTGAATAAGCTTCATCAGAATAATAGCCTTCTGAATAAGCTTCATCAGAATAGTAACCCTCTGAATTGCCATCATACTCAGACTCATCAATGTCATTTAATGGCTGTGTACCTATTATAAGGAGCTTATCGCCAAGCTGCATGGCTGATGAATAAAATACATCTCCGTCAAAGGAGGCTACTTCATAAAGGTCATCATAGCCTTCTGCCAGTGTATAATTGGAAAGGTCAATTATTCTGGGAGCTTCCTCCTCTTCAGGTTCTAAAATATCAGTGGCAGAATCCGTAGGTTTAACTGTAGCTTCTTTGGCAGGTGATACCTCATCCGTTATAGCAGTATTATTTGAATTTTTGGCTTCTTCCGAATTTTTCTGACCACAGGAGGTTGCAAGCACTGTAGTCATTAAAACAGCTGTTATTTTTAGAATTTCTCTTTTATATTTATTCATTATTTTTACCCTATTCATATATAATTCAGTGCATTTCTACTTTCTTAGTCTACTGACATAAGCAATTTTTCCTGAAAGCATCCTTCTACCGGTACAAACCCATAAACACTACACCTTGTCTGCTCTCAAGAAGCCTTTTGCAGCCAAATATGATTAGACCACTTCTCCAAGAAGGTTAAAAGCACTTAGCAGTAGCATATCACTTTTGATATCAATGTCAATAAGGTTTGGTCAAAATTAAAAATATTTTAATCTTTAATATTTTACATAAATGTGGTATCATTAGAACATCTATGGGATATTTTGACTAAGGTGAACCCGTAACCCATTTTTCGGGTTCAAAAGGAGTACTTAAATGAATTTAATATCAATAAGAGAAATTTTTAAAAACAGAGATAAGTATTTAAATACTGAAATCACTGTCGGTGGCTGGGTTCGTTCCAACCGCGATTCTAAGACTTTTGGATTTATCGTTTTAAACGATGGAACCTTTTTTGAGCCTTTACAGATTGTTTATGGTGAGGGGCTTTCCAATTTTTCACAAATCACTAAAATCAACGTAGGTGCTGCACTTATTATTAAGGGTATGCTGGTTCCTACTCCACAGGCTAAGCAGCCTTTTGAAATCCAGGCGACTGAAATAGCTTTGGAGGGTGATTCTACACCTGATTATCCTCTTCAGAAGAAGCGTCATTCTATGGAATATCTTCGTACAATAACTCATCTTCGTCCTCGTACAAATACATTTCAGGCTGTTTTCAGAGTTCGTTCACTCATTGCTTATGCAATTCACAAGTTTTTCCAGGAGCGTGACTTTGTTTATGTTCATACTCCACTCATTACAGGAAGTGATTGTGAGGGTGCAGGTGAGATGTTCCAGGTAACCACTCTTGATCTTAACAACCTTCCTCTCACTGAGGATGGAAGGGTTGATTTTTCTAAAGATTTTTTCAACAAGCCTACCAATCTTACGGTAAGTGGTCAGCTCAATGGCGAGACCTATGCAATGGCTTTTAAGAATATTTATACCTTTGGTCCTACCTTCAGAGCAGAAAACTCCAATACAACCCGTCATGCTGCTGAGTTTTGGATGATTGAGCCTGAGATGGCATTTGCCGATCTCGAGGACGACATGATGCTTGCTGAAAGCATGATTAAATATATCATCAGCTATGTTCTTGAAAATGCACCTGAGGAAATGAATTTCTTCAACAGCTTTGTTGATAAAGGTCTCATCGAAAGACTTAATGGTGTTGTTAATTCTGAATTTGGTCACGTTACATACACTGAGGCAATTGAAATTCTTGAGAAGAACAATGATAAGTTTGAATATAAGGTATCATGGGGCTGCGATTTACAGACCGAGCATGAGAGATTCCTTACTGAGGAAATTTTCAAGCGTCCTGTTTTCGTTACTGATTATCCAAAGGAAATCAAGGCCTTCTACATGAAGCTCAATCCTGATGGAAAGACTGTTGCCGCAATGGATTGTCTTGTTCCCGGAATTGGTGAAATCATCGGAGGAAGTCAGCGTGAGGATAACTATGATACTCTTGTAAGCAGAATGAAGGAGCTTGGTCTTAAGAAGGAGGATTATGATTTTTATCTTGACCTTCGTAAGTATGGTTCTGCAAGACATGCCGGCTTCGGACTTGGTTTTGAAAGATGCGTTATGTACCTTACAGGTATGGGCAACATTCGTGACGTCATTCCTTTCCCAAGAACCGTTAATAATTGTGACCTTTAATTAGTAACTTGTCATCAAAGCGGATATTCTAGGTCCACTTTGCTACTTGCTCATAACCTTAAGACCACTTTGTGGCTCAAGGATCAAAGCGGATATTCTGGGTCCGCTTCGCTACTTGCTCATAACCTTAAGACCACTTTGTGGCTCAAGGTTAAAATACAAGTAGCTGAATATTTGATAACTTTATAAGAAAGGGATAGTTGGATATGGCTAATAAATTTTTCCCGGAGGGTTACAAATCTCCTCAGGGCATTAAGGAAACTGAAATTGCAATCAAAGAGGTTAAGGATTATTTTGAAAGAGCTCTTGCTGATGCCTTAAATCTTGCGAGAGTCTCTGCTCCTCTTTTTGTAACTCCTGAAAGCGGTCTTAATGACAATCTTAATGGTGTTGAAAGACCTGTTAAATTTGGAATCAAGGAGCATGGTGACAAGGAAGTTGAAATCGTACACTCTCTTGCTAAATGGAAGAGAATGGCTTTAAAGAAGTATGGCTTTAAGGTCGGCGAAGGTCTTTATACTGATATGTCAGCAATAAGAAGAGATGAGGAAACAGACAATCTTCATTCAATTTATGTTGACCAGTGGGACTGGGAGAAAATCATCAATAAGTCTGACCGAAATATCGAAACTCTTAAGGAAACTGTTTTTAGAATTTATATGGCTATTAAGCAGACGGAATACTATATGTGTGGTAAGTATCATTTCATGGATCCTTTCCTTCCGGATACTATCACCTTCATCACCACTCAGGAGCTTGAAAATCGTTATCCTGACAAAACTCCTAAAGAGCGTGAGGATCTTGCAGCCAAGGAATATGGCGCAGTATTCTTAATGCAGATTGGTGGAGCACTTGGTTCAGGCAAGCCTCATGATGGTCGTGCACCGGACTATGATGACTGGAGCCTCAATGGTGATATTATGGTTTACTATCCTATTCTTGGAAGAGCTCTTGAATTGTCATCAATGGGTATTCGAGTTGACGAGGATTCTCTTAAGAAGCAATTAGAAATTGCAGGCTGTCCTGAACGTGCCGAGCTTCCTTTCCAAAAAGCACTTTTAAATAAAGAGCTTCCTTATACCATCGGAGGTGGAATCGGTCAGTCTCGAATCTGTATGTTCTTCCTTCAAAGAGCACACATTGGAGAGGTTCAGTCTTCTATTTGGACCGACGAGCTTTATGAAGAAGCTTCAAAGAATGGTGTTAATATTCTTTAAAGATTTAACTAAATTTATCATAAAAAAAGCCGGCATAATGCCGGCTTTTTTATATCATGAAATAAATTCAGATATAGAATTAGTTTTAGATATCAAGAAGATCTGAATATACCTTGAGTGCACCATCTGTATCATGTGCAAGTACTTTCTTTGCAAGCACCTTTCCAAGCTGTACGCCTTCCTGATCAAAGCTGTTAATATTCCAAGTAAAGCCCTGGAACATTACTTTATTTTCAAAGTGGGAAAGGATTGCTCCGATTGCTTCAGGAGTAAGCTGGTCGCCTACGATAATGCTTGATGGACGATTGCCTGCAAACTTTTTATTGTTATTTGTATCATCCTTGCCTACTGCAAATGCGATTATCTGAGCTGCTACATTTGCACAAAGCTTCTGCTGGCTTGTGCTGCCCTGAATATCTACATCAGTGCCAATCTGACTCTTCTTGAAGCCGATGAACTGTAATGGAATGATATCTGTTCCCTGATGAAGGAGCTGATAGAAGGAATGCTGTCCATTTGTTCCAGGCTCACCAAAGATAATTGGTCCTGTTACATAATTAACAGGCTCACCAAAACGGTTTACTGATTTACCATTTGATTCCATATCAACCTGCTGAAGATGTGCAGGGAAACGGCTCAAGGCCTGTGAATATGGTAATACTGCTGTTGCAGGATATCCGAGTACATTTCTTTCATAAACTCCGATAAGAGCATCGAGAAGTGCTGGATTTTCTTTAATATTCTTATTTGCTGCAAGCTTATCCTCTTTAGCTGCGCCATCAAGGAAGCGTGCAAATACTTCAGGACCAAAGGCAAGTGAAAGAACTGCTCCACCTACTGCTGATGAAGATGAGAAACGTCCTCCGATGTAGTCATCCATGAAAAAGGCTGCAAGATAATCACTGCTCTTTGCAAGAGGTGAGGTTTCACTTGTAACAGCGATCATGTGCTTAGATGCATCAAGACCTGCATTTGCAAGTGCATTCTTTACAAATGATTCATTTGTGAGAGTCTCAAGAGTTGTACCTGATTTTGAAACAAGTACGAAAAGTGAATGAGCAACATCAATTGAATTTAATACTGCTGCTGCATCATCAGGATCTACATTTGAAATGAACTTAGCTTCCATCTTGAAGGTATTGTTAGCCTTTGCCCAATTTTCAAGTGCAAGATAAATTGCACGAGGACCTAAGTCTGAACCACCGATTCCAATCTGAACAACTGTAGTGAATTTCTCACCTGCAGCATTTGTGATTTCACCTGCATGAACCTTATTAGCGAATTCAGCAACCTTTGCCTGCTGAGCCTTATAAAAATCAAATTTGTTTACGCCATCAGCTACTACTGCGTCACCGAGCTGTCCACGACAAAGCTGATGAAGTACAAGACGCTTTTCACCTGTATTGATTACTGCTCCGTTATAAAGCTCTGCATACTTGTCTACGAGCTCTGCTTCATCTGCAAGTGCTGCAAGCTTATCAAGTACAGTATCATCTACCGACTTTGCTGCATAATTGTATGAAAGACCTGCTGCCATAGGTACGCTGTAGCTCTTTACTCTCTGTGCACCATTTTCTCCAGCCATGGCCTTTGTAAGGTCTACACTTCCGGCTGTTGCCTTAAGCTCTTTGTAGGAGCTTAATGTATCAAGGTTATTCCAATTTGCCATAATAAAATCCTCCTTAAAATCTGCTGTCTCTACAAAAAAACAACACCTTTTTGAATTATAGCCAATTCCTTCTAACTTTTCAATAAAAAAATCAAAGTTAGACAGATTACTGACCGCAAATTACTCCATCCTCTGCTGAGACACTTTTTAGCTTTATCTGACTCTGACCAAGAATATCCTTTGCATTTTCGATTCTATCGAGCTCAGGTGGATCAACATCCTCTAAGGTATTCTTAAGACCAAGCTCTTTCCATTTAAAGAGTCCAAGTGTGTGATATGGGAGTACCTCTACCTTTTCAACATTATTTAAGGTATCAATAAATTCTCTGGTCTTTTTCAGATATTCATCATTATCTGTCCAGCCTGGTACAAGTACATGTCTTATCCATACAGGCTTATTGATATCTGATAAATATCTTGCCAGGTCTAGTATATTCTTATTGGTGCAGCCTGTCAGCTTCTTATGCATTTCATCATCGATATGCTTTATATCAAGGAGAAGTAAATCCGTTACTTCCATGAGTTTTTCAAATTTAGAAAAAAATGGTTCTTCTCTGGTAAAAGGATTTCCACTTGTATCAAGACAGGTATTTATTCCCTGCTTTTTTGCTTTTGTAAAAAGGTCAATGAGGAAATCTATCTGAAGAAGTGCCTCTCCTCCACTAACAGTGATTCCACCCTTATTTTTCCAATATGATTTGCATCTGAGAGCTTTTGTGAGAATTTCGTCTGCTGTCATCATTGTTCCTTCATCCATTTTCCAGGTGTCCGGATTATGACAATAACGGCATCTCATTTGACAGCCCTGAAGAAAAATTAAAAATCTTATTCCCGGTCCATCCGCTGAGCCAAAGGATTCTGTTGAATGAACACAGCCTTTTATTTCAGACATATTTTACATCCTTTCTAAAGGTAAAAGAACCCGGCAAAGCAAACTCTGTCGGGTTCTTGGATTTCAAACTAGTTCACCGCATTGTGCAGCTTACTTTAGTAATTTAGAAAAGTATAAATACCTTTCATCATTATTATTAAAGCTTAGCATGGAATGTTCTCTTGATTACATCATCCTGCTGTTCCTTTGTAAGGTCGATAAACTTAACTGCATAACCTGATACACGGATTGTGAAGTTAGCATACTCTTCCTTCTCTGGATGAGCCTGTGCATCGAGAAGCTTCTCAATTCCGAATACGTTAACGTTAAGGTGATGAGCTCCGTTATGGAAATATCCATCCATTACGCTTACAAGATTTTCAACACGATCTGCATCTGTGTTTCCAAGTGCACTTGGGTTGATTGTCTGAGTATTAGAAATACCATCAAGAGCCCATGTGTAAGGAAGCTTAGATACTGAGTTAAGTGAAGCAACAAGACCACTTTCCTCTGCACCGTATGATGGGTTAGCACCTGGTGAGAATGGAGCCTTTGCAGGACGTCCGTTAGGAGTAGCACCTGTAGCCTTTCCATAAACTACGTTAGAAGTAATTGTAAGGATTGATGTTGTAGGCTCAGCATCTCTATATGTGTGATGTTTCTTAATCTTCTTCATGAATGTATCAAGTAACCAGATAGCGATATCATCAGCTCTGTCA
>CAZVBH010000098.1:0-7652 GCA_964625275.1 uncultured Lachnoclostridium sp. | reverse complement strand
TATCATAAGCTGCTCTCGCCAGCTTCTCCAAATCCTTCAGGAACTTCTCTGTATCAAATGGTATCGGCTTTCCGATATGAATCAAATCATTTTCAGTCTTCTTCATTCCTTCTTCAGCCATGAGTTTTTCTTCGTAAAGCTTCTCTCCAGGTCTAAGTCCTGTATAGACAATCTTTATATCTTCATCCGGCTTGTAGCCTGAAAGCTTAATCAGATTTCTGGCAAGGGTATCAATCTTCACCGGATCACCCATATCAAGCACGAAGATTTCACCGCCCCAGGCATTGGTACCTGCCTGAAGAACAAGACTTACAGCCTCAGGAATAGTCATAAAGTATCGGATGATGTCAGGATGAGTAACCGTAACCGGACCACCTGCTTCAATCTGCTTCTTGAAAAGAGGGATTACTGAACCGTTGCTGCCAAGTACGTTACCAAATCTGACAGCAACGAACTGGGTATTCTTATGATTAGAATTGCTTACACTTTCAATCTTGATTTCATTATCTCTTACTGCCATATGGTCAATTGGATCAAGAGCAGTCTGACCATCGATAACTTTGTTCATATGAGCTGAAAGGAAAGGAAGCAAATCCATTCTTCCCGCTTTGCTTATCGCATCCATACTCTGGATAACCATCTCACAGAGACGTTTGCTGGCACCCATTATGTTAGTAGGATTAACAGCCTTGTCCGTACTGATGAGTACAAAACGCTCAGTGCCATTAATGAGAGCCGCATAAGCTGTTTTGTAGGTACCGATTACATTGTTCTTGATTGCCTCATTAGGACTCGTCTCCATTAAAGGAACATGCTTGTGGGCAGCTGCATGATAGACAATCTGAGGCTTGTAGGTTTCAAATACACCATTTATTCTCTTGCTGTCTCTGACTGAGCCAATAAGAACTACGAGATTAAGCTCAGGATATTTACGTCTTAATTCCTGTTCAATATCATAGGCATTATTTTCATAGATATCAAAGATAATAAGCTGCTTAGGTTCATGACCGGCAATCTGTCTGCAAAGCTCACTACCGATTGAACCACCGCCACCGGTAACGAGAATTATCTTACCTTTAAGATGGTTGAAAATTGCTTCCATGTCTACCTTGATAGTATCGCGACCAAGAAGGTCCTCAACGGCAACAGGCTTCATCTTGCTAAGAGAAACCTCACCATTGGCAAGCTGGTAAACGCCCGGAAGACTCATTAATTCACAATCAGTCTCATTACAGATATTTAAAATTTCTCTCTTTGTATCCATTGAAGCTGTAGGAATGGCAAAGAGAATTTTATCGATATTATATTTTTTAACTGCTTCAAGAATGGAATCACGATTACCGACAACAGGAATGCCGCCCATCGTTCTGCCCCATTTGTTTGGATTGTCATCAATAAAGCAGCAAGGCTTGAAATCGGTTTCATTTGAACCCTTTAATTCTCTGAGAATAACCTGACCTGCATAGCCGGCTCCGATTATCATTGCATTGTGGTGCTTTAAATGATTTTTCTCACGTCTCGTACGTTCCATTGTTATGTAACGATAGGCAAAGCGAACTCCTGCAACAAGACAGAACTGAATTACAGGTCCAATAAGATAGTAGGCTGCAGGCATTCTTCTAAAAATGAGAGTTATGCCTACATAGTGAGCTAAGGTAGTCACTATCGTAGCCACAAATATTCTGTTAAGTTCAGAGAAGCTGGCGAATCTCCAAAGACTTTTATAGAGTTTAAGTCGCCAGAATACCAAAAGAGTAAAAATTGTATAGATAGGTATAAATTTAAGATATGCATAAAGATATTCATCTGGAATTCTGGAGAATTTAAGATCGAATCTAACCCAGAGACCGATAAAATAGGACATATTTATTGCGATAATATCAAATATTGCAAGATAAAAAGCAATTACATGCCAATGCTCTATTCTCTTTTTCTTCATTCTGTAAACATCACAACCGTCTAATGCTTCATCATTATTGTTTTTTGTTACTTTTTCTATCATTATTACAGTACTCCATAATACTTAAAGCATAAAATGAAATTCCACCCCTCAATGGAAAATCATAACCCCTCTACTTATTCCAAAATACAATTAAGATTATTCAACTGTTACACTCTTTGCAAGATTTCTTGGTTTGTCTACATCCAGTCCTTTTGCTAAGGATACATAATACCCCAACAGCTGCAGCGGTATCACCGCTAAACTTGCACTAAAGTGATCATCAATCCTTGGTATATAAGTCGTAAAATTCACCGTATCCTCTATCTCATAGTTACCATAAGTAGTAACGCCCATCAGATAGGCTCCACGTGCTTTACACTCAACCATATTGCTGATGGTCTTTTCATAGAGTGCATTCTGGGTAACAATACCAATTACAAGTGTTCCATCTTCAATCAGACTAATTGTGCCATGCTTAAGTTCTCCTGCCGCATAGGCTTCTGAATGGATATAGCTGATTTCCTTGAGCTTAAGGCTGCCTTCAAGACCTACTGCATAGTCAATTCCCCTTCCGATGAAGAAAAGATCAGTCTCATTAGCATACTTTGCGGCAAACCACTGAATACGCTCCTTGTCACTTAAGATTTTCTCAATCTTCTCAGGGATTGTGCCAAGCTCTTTAATATAAGATTTGTAACGACCGTCTTCTATTGTACCTCTTACCTTGGCAAACTGAAGTGCAAGACAATAGGTTGCAATCAGCTGAGAGCTGTAAGCCTTTGTAGTGGCAACTGAAATCTCAGGACCCGCAAGTGTATAGAAAACAGAATCAGCCTCACGAGCAATTGAAGAACCTACAACATTTACAATTGCAAGAGTCTTCAGACCATTGTCTTTCGCAAGTCTGAGTGCTGCTAAAGTATCGGCTGTTTCACCTGACTGACTGATAACTATTACAAGATGCTTTTTATTAAGAACTGAGTGTCTGTAACGGAATTCTGAGGCAAGCTCAACTCTGACAGGTATTCTTGCCAAATCTTCGATTACATACTGGCCAACCATGCCCGCATGCCAGGCTGAACCACAGGCAACTATTGTAATTCCTTCAATGCTCTTGATTTCGTCATCTGAAAGACCGACTTTCTCAAGACTGATGACTCCGTCCGTTACAACTGAATTCAAAGTATCAGCAACAACCTTAGGCTGCTCATGTATTTCTTTCATCATGAAGTGCTCATAGCCGTCTTTTTCAGCCGACTCAGCATTCCACTTGATTTCAACTAATTCCTTCTCGACCTCATCACCATCGAGGTTGTAGAAATGTACCTCACCGGCGGTGAGCTTAGCCATCTCAAGGTTGCCGATATAGTAGACATTTCTGGTATACTTCATAATTGCAGGAACATCTGAAGCCACATAGGATTCACCATTATTAACACCGATAATCATCGGACTGTCTTTTCTGGCAACCCAAATTTCACCGGGATGGTCTTCAAACATTACTTCTAAGGCATAAGAGCCACGAACACGAACCATGGTCTTTGCAAGAGCATCGATAGGTCCGATATTGTATTTTTTGTAGTAGTAATCTATTAATTTGATTACTACTTCTGTATCCGTCTGGGAATAAAAGGTATAGCCATGTCTTAAAAGCTTATCCTTTAATTCCTGATAATTTTCTATTATACCATTATGTACGCCGACAACTTCTAACTCAACTTTACCGGAGCCTGATTCGGCACAGTTTCCACTCACATGAGGATGAGCATTGATTACGCTTGGAGCGCCATGAGTCGCCCATCTGGTATGACCGATACCACAGGTACCTTTTACCGAATGACCATTGTCAGTTTTTTCTGAAAGTTCAGAAAGCTTTCCTTTTGCTTTAACTACCTGTGCAGGATTAGAGCCATCTCTAACTGCAATGCCTGCCGAGTCATAGCCTCTGTATTCAAGTTTGGAAAGACCGTCTAATAAAATTGGAGCCGCCTGCTCATCACCTATAAATCCTACTATTCCGCACATAATCTATTCCTTTTTTTAAGTATATTTTTAATAGTGTTAATTTATTACTTAATATCGTGTTGGTTTATTACTTTGTATTAGTTTACTGCTTAATTGGGTAATACTTCGTATTAGTTTACTACTTAATATTGTATCAGTTTACTACTTAATATTGTATTAGTTTACTACTTAATATTGTATTAGTTTACTACTTAATATTGTATTAGTTTACTACTTAATTGAGTAATACTTATATATATCATTTTTTCAGAAGTCAATTTCAATTTTAACCTTATCTGAAGTGGCTTTAAGGTTATGAGTAAGTAGCGAAGCGGAACTGAAAATCCGCTTTGATTTATTCCAAGTGGATTATTCTTCATAAAAGAATAAACACTTAACAGACTTTGCATTAAAATTCTATACTCAATTAAAGATTATTTTATGAAACTTTAATCAAAAATTAATAATTGGAACAAAAAGAAAAGCTCACCTGTTTAATTAATTTAGGGCAAGCTTCGCCACTTTGTCTTCATTCAGGCAAATTAGAGTTTGAAATATGACTATCCACAAAATCAAACGCGACAGTGCGACGATTCGATTCTGATGAATTTTTGAAAATTTGATTAGTTGAATTGATTGTTACTAATGAACTCACATTAAGTGCATACGGAAATTCTCTCCCGGCGCTGTTTGAGTCAGATGTTACAGATTTATATCTAATGCAGGTTTACTTTAATCACTTTTGTAGATTTTCCAGTCCCTTAACAGTACTTTACTTTAATCTTTAATTGATCTGTTGTATTACCTTTAGCAGATTTAAATTCTGAAAAACTTGTTCCAAAATTAGCAGCCAGTTTTCCATACCCCTTCAAATTAGTTCCCAATCGTCTGTATTGTAACACTTATATTAGAAACTTTCAACCCCCCCGAAAAAAGTTGCGAATTTTCGTACAATAAAGCACTTTTTGCAGGTTTAGGCGTATAATTGTTAGACAAAATTGCCATGAATGAAATACAATCGTGGATTTCCGTCATTCTTCATCAGTATTGCCATTCTTATAAAGCCCAGAGATACTTGGTACGAAAGCGTGAGCCCGGCTCACGCTTTCTATTATAAGCGGAAATGCCGGCTAACGCCGGCATTTCTACATTTAAGCACTAAAAATCATAGTGCAATTCTTTTAATTTTGGTTGTACAACTTTGAAACTTCATCAAAAGTCACATTAGCATAGGTATTATTTTGAGTCACCAGCTTATATACATCATCAAGATTTATCATACATTTTTTTAACGTGTAAACTAAAGCTGTAAGACCACTGGCTTCTCCATCTCTAACTCCATTATCATATACTGCCTGTCCTAAATTACACATTTTAGTCATCTCCTCTCTTGAGTTTTCTTCAAGATTTACATCATATTCAGAATTTAAGATTTCTTTTTTCTTTTTCGTTTCCATTTTATCAGATAGTAAAGTAGAAAGCAATCTGTGAAATTCCTTTTTTTCTTCTTTTTCAGGTATTTTATTGGTCAAGCCAATAAATACAATATTAAAAAGATTTAAATTTCCAGTAAGATTAGTTTTACCTACCAAGTCCTCCTGGACCATATGCAAATGACTTATTGAATCTTCTTCCATCCCCAGAACAATCCAAATGCTGTAAACCTGTTTAATGTCATCAAAGTCCTGTCCTTTAAACTCTCTTTGCTTTTGAGATGATATAAGCCTGCTTGTGTAAAAAACAGCCCTGTTAAGTATTTTGTAAGTGGTAGGTAAATCCTTTTGTACTTCAATATTTACAATCATCTGAGCCAGGCCATCTTTCATTCTCACATAAAAGATTAAGTCAAAGAAAATGGTACCCTCATTAATTTCAGCATTTTCAGTATTTAAACCTACGATTTTATTACCATTAGTTTTTGAGGTTTTTGTATTTGAAGCAAATGATTCAGCTTTTGTACTTGTTGCAGATAATTCAACTTTAGAACTCGACTCAATAGATTCCACTTTGCCATCAGATTGAGCTTCAATATTAGTAAGTCCACCGTCGACCGGTACTTTACCTACATATACATCGCCCTCAATGTAATTAACTACCTCTTTAGGCTCCATACCTTTAAACTCATCTATAGTATTTACAAGTATATGAGCTAAGATTATTTTATGTGACAACAGCTGCTTAGCATACATATCATACTGAGCCTTAAGAGCAGCTGCATCAATATCATTATCTAATTCTAAATTCACTATATTTCCTTCCTAAAACCTAAGCTAATCCGCGCATTACAATCAGACAGGTTTTTCTTTTAGTGAATCCATGGCCATGAAATATTTACTCTCAGATGATAGCACATTTTTGCCAACTATTCTATTGTACTAAGTATACAAAATTGAGGGGTAGAATTTTGTGAAATATTTTGGGTGACTTCGGTTTATCTCGGCATTTGTCATTTTGATATTAACTTATTTTCAACTAATGTTTTTGAGATTTATAGATAAATTTAACCACTCAGACTTTATCGTAAAGCAGGAAATCCACGAACTAAATCTCTGCATTATACAGGGAATACGAACAAATATGCTTGCACGTAAGAGCATGATAGGCGCGTAGCGCGCTCGTCGTGCACACATATTTGTGAGTATTCCCGTCCTTATTCATACGTGGATTTTCGTCCTTATACATTTGTATTGATATTCTTATAAAACCAGTAGGTACTTTTTTAGGAAAGGGTGAGCCTGGCTCACGCTTTCTATTATAAGCGGAAATGCCGGCTAACGCCGGCATTTCTACATTTAAGCACTAATCAAGTAGTGCAAGTTTTTAAATTTTGTTATACAACAACTTTTACTTCGTCCAATGCAACATTTGTTCCAAGTATAAAAACTCAAAGTATAAACAATCTTACTAAGCTTAGCTTACGCCAAAGACTTTACCTCAGCTTCTATCTGACGCAAATCATCTATAGACAACTGTGGCAAGTAGTCTGCAACATCATCGATTGATAAACCTTTTGTAAACATTCTTTTAGCACTTGTTTTTGAAGAAGCTACTGCCTCTTTTTTTGCTGTTTCTGCCTCTTTTCTTGCCGTTTCTGTCTCTTTTCTTGCTGTTTCTGTCTCTTTTCTTGCTGTTTCTGTCTCTTTTCTTGCTTCCTCTGCACCTTCTTTTCTTGCATTAGCTAATTCAATTTCTATTTCATCTTTCATTAATTCACGTAAAGCCTGACACATATTCGCATTCCTCCTTACATCATCAAAAATATTTGCATTTGCTGCAACACTTGCCTGAAGCACTGCATCTATGTTATTTTTATCGCCCGGGCTGGCTAATTCCTTAGTCTGGAGTAAGAAATTAGTTACATCCTCAACCTTTGCTTTATTAGTAAGCACTCGCAGGCTGCTATGATTTTCCGGCGATAACTCGCTCGTAACTACAATCTGAACCGGGAATAAAAGATTACCGGTTATGTAATAAATTCCGGGAAACCTATTTTCTATCCCATGTCCCATGCTTTTAAGCTCCTCAAAAAGCTCTACCGGCTTTCCAGCTCTAAACATTGAAACCGTAAGTTCCCCAATAGGTATCTCATTTACCTTTTCTCCTAGCCCTTTTAAAAGAAAAGCATAACCTAAGGTTTTTGCAAAGTCATCAATTGTCATCCCATCACTCGGGCTTTTATACTCGATGACATTGTACTTTCTCATAA
>CAZVBH010000097.1:0-7660 GCA_964625275.1 uncultured Lachnoclostridium sp. | reverse complement strand
AGTTCAACGAAGTGGCCAAAATCACCGGAATTGTGATTACAAAGCTTGATGGAACCGCAAAAGGCGGAATAGCAATAGCAATTCAAAAAGAGTTGGGCATACCGGTAAAATATATCGGAGTAGGCGAAAAGCTCGAAGATTTGCAGAAATTCAATGCAGATGAATTTGTAGAAGCACTATTTGCAACCGAAGAACAATAAACTTTAGAAACAAATGGGGATACACCTTAGTCATTGTGAAAAAGTACTGTAGAACAACTGGGGACACAGTGTAAATATTTTTAAAAAAGTACTGTAGAACAACTGGGGACACATACTTCGTGCAAATTGTAAGATTTGCACGAAGGCTGTGTCGCCGTACCTTGTTCCCTCGGTGCCGGCTTTAATAAGTAGTAGAAGGTTGTGTCGCCGTACCCTGTTCCCTCAGTCCAACATTTAATAAAAACTACAATAGAACACTGGGGACACAATCGTTTTTTCGGTCGTAAGACCGGAAAATAAGTTGTGTCGCCGTACCTTGTTCCCTCAGTCCAATTTTTAATAAGTACTAAATTAGAACAATAATCTTGTTATTATATGTCATAAATACATCAAACAATACATTATCCGATATGAACATGTAATATCTTAATTAAAAATCATTGTAATCCTGCACAAAAATCACACTTGAAATTTATATATGTTTAATAAAAACAAGAAAAATACAACTTCAAAAACTGTTAAATCTTAACAAATAGTTAGCTGGGATTTCTACATTCTCAGCAATAGATATTACGTATCTTTATATGTTATTATTGTTTTAACAAAATTCTATAGATTGCTTTCAACACTTTTATCTGATAAAATGGATTCTAATCAGAAGTGATTAAAGCGGATATTCGCAATCCGCTTCGCTACTTGCTCATAACCTTAAAGCCACTTCGTGGCCCATCAGTAGGAGTCTAGCCTCCTACTGATGCTGAAAAGTCATGTTATCCCAAAAGCTAGACTTTTGGGGTAACATGACTTTTCAGATAAGGTTAAATTCTTCATGAAGATTTTGATCAGAAATGAAAGAAGGGAGTTGTAGAATATGTGTAATTTAGGTCAGGCAGTTTATGAGAATGTGAGCAATATTTATAATTGGGTTAAAAAATATTTAGAAGTACATAAAATGGTACATCAAATATATTATAATTAGCTTATCAAAATCTCAATCGTGAGTTTTAGAAATAGGTGTGATTTAAAAAAAGTAAAAAAATCAGTTGACGAAAATTTGTTCGCGTGATATGATGAGTACAAAGCAATATGAACAGATGTTTATCAGACTTCGAATGAAATCTAAAACTTTTAAATAGAACGTAAACCCTATTGCTTATGCAATGGCGTTCGTAGAAATGTATTTACCAGGAGGAATTATTAATTATGGCAACAATGACTAGTGAAGACAAGAAAAAAGCCTTGGAGGCAGCTCTTTCTCAAATAGAAAAGTCCTACGGCAAAGGCTCAATAATGAAATTGGGAGATGGCACAAAAGATAAGACAATTCAATCATCTCCAACCGGTTCTTTAAGTCTTGATATAGCTTTAGGAATAGGTGGTCTTCCAAAAGGAAGAATAATTGAAATTTATGGACCGGAGTCCAGTGGTAAGACGACTGTCGCACTTCACTGTGTCGCTGAGATTCAGAAGCGTGGTGGAATTGCCGGATTTGTAGATGCAGAGCACGCACTTGATCCTGTTTATGCTTCCAATATTGGTGTAGATATTGATAATCTTTATATATCCCAGCCAGATTGTGGAGAGCAGGCACTTGAAATCACCGAAACTCTCGTGCGCTCTGGCGCTGTAGATATTGTAATTGTCGATTCGGTTGCTGCACTTGTACCGAAGGCAGAAATTGATGGAGATATGGGTGATTCTCATATGGGCCAGCAGGCTAGACTGATGTCTCAGGCACTCAGAAAGCTTACCGGAATTATAAACAAGACCAATTGTATTGTAATCTTTATTAATCAGCTTCGTGATAAAATCGGAGTAATGTTTGGAAATCCTGAAACTACAACAGGTGGACGAGCACTCAAGTATGGCTCATCAGTCAGAATGGATGTAAGAAGAATTGAATCTCTAAAGATGAGTGGAGAGGTAATCGGAAACCGAACCAGAGTAAAGATTGTTAAGAACAAAGTGGCTCCTCCATTTAAAGAAGCTGAATTTGATATTATGTTCGGAAAAGGCATCAGTAAAGAAGGAGACATCCTAGATATCGCTGTAAACAATAATATTGTTGAAAAGAGTGGTGCATGGTTCTCTTACAACGGCTCAAAAATCGGTCAGGGACGTGAAAACACCAAGGTTTACCTTGGAGAGCATCCGGAGATTATGCTTGAAATTGAAAATAAGATTCGTGAGCTCTACGATATGCCGGTAGACGAAGTTCCTACAACTACTGAAGAAGCGTAGACTATCCGCTTATTAAAACAATTAAGCCTAGTCTATGTATTATGTTAAAGTATAAAAGAAGGTTAGAACAGAAAGAAGACATGGACTATGTATATTAATAAAATAAAGAAAAAAGGCAAAACTAAGTACCTGTTTTTTAGTGACGGGAAATACTCTTTCTTCCTCACCTCCTACGAGCTTAGAGAGTATAACCTTTATGACGCAGTACTTGATGTGGCGGAAGATTACGAAAATTATTCGCCCTCGGAAGCGGGGACAGGTATAGAACTATCTGACTCAGTTTATGAAATTTTATTAAACGAAGTGGTACTCACAAGAGGTAAAAGATATGCACTTGGTCTATTGTCGGACCGAGATTATACAGTAAGCGGACTCCATGATAAACTCACCTCAGCTGATTACTCAGCCGAAGATACTAAAGTAATCATGGATTATATCAAAAAGTACAATTACCTTGATGACGTACGTTATGCGACCAACTACATTCGCTTTAGAGAAAAAAGTAAAAGCCGCAAATACATCGAAGGTCACCTTCTGCTAAAAGGAATTTCCAAAGAGGATATTCTCACAGCCTATTCCAATATAGAAGAAGAGCACTCATTAAATGGCATTGAAGAGCAAAGTCTCATAGACGAAGCAATCAACCGAAAGCTTACAAGGAAATTAACAAAAGAAGACTATGCAAATCAAGATAAGATAACCAAAGCTCTTCAGTCACTAATCAGAAGTGGCTACAAATATAGCGATGTAAAACGTTGTATCACTAACTATTTCTCAGAAGAAAGCTCTGCTACTTAAGTAGCAGAGCTTTCTTGCTTATTTTCTAAATTTAAAGGTTGCACAATATCTATTTTAAAGCTATAATGATAGACGGTGTAAATTGGAAAAATGTGCATTGACTTAAGTTCCATTCTCAATGCATGATTTATACAAATAAAGTAACGGAGGGCTGGAAATGAGTAATACAGCAAAATTGTCAGCTAGGGAAAGAATAGAAACCCTTCTTGACGAGAACAGTTTTGTTGAAATCGGTGCTCTTGTAACCAAGAGAAATACAGACTTCAACATGCAGCAGATTGCAGCTCCGGGAGACGGCGTAATCACAGGCTATGGTCTTATTGATGACAAGCTTGTTTATGTCTACAGCCAGGACTCATCTGTATTAAGCGGAACGATTGGTGAGATGCATGCTAAGAAAATAGTTGCATTATATGACAAAGCCATGAAGGTTGGTGCTCCGGTAATTGGTATTCTTGATGGTGCCGGCATGAGACTTCAGGAGGCAACAGATGCACTTGAAGCATTTGGTGCTATTTATGCAAAACAGTCACTTGCATCAGGCGTTATTCCACAGATTACTGCAGTTTATGGTAATTGTGGTGGTGGAAGCGCAGTAGTTGCAGCACTTAGTGATTATGTATTCATGACAAAAGAAGGAAAGCTTTTTGTCAATGCTCCAAATGCAATTGAAGGAAATAACGTAGGTAAATGTGATACAGCTTCAAGCGCCTTTGCTTCAGAAGCTGGAACAGTTGACTTCGTAGATGAAGACGAAGTAGCTTCAATCAACAATATTCGTTCACTCGTATCATTACTCCCACTCAACAATGAGGACGATAATGATGGAGAATCAACTGATGATCTTAATCGTGAGCTCCCTGCATTTACAGCAGAGCTTGATGATATAATTGAAGCAGTAAAAGATATCGCAGACAATGGCGAAGCAATCGAAGTTAAGGCTGGTTATGCACCAGAGATGCTTTGCGCATTAATCAAATTAAATGGAAGTACAGTAGGTGTGGTAGCAAATCGTACTGCACTTAATGATGAAAATGGCAAGGCTGAAAAGAAATTTGATGCAGCTCTTACAACAAAGGGATGCTATAAAGCAGCAGAATTTATCAATTTCTGTGACGCATTTTCAATTCCGGTTCTTTCACTTACAAATGTTACAGGCTACGCAGCAACAATGGCTGAGGCAAAGAACATCAGCATTGCAGCAGCTAAGCTCACTTATGCATTCGCAAATGCAACAGTTCCAAAGATTAATGTTGTAACTAAGAAGGCTTATGGTAGCGCATATGTAACAATGAATTCAAAGTCAACAGGAGCAGATTATGTATTTGCACTTGAAGGCGCTGAAATCGGTGCAATGGATGCCGGACTTGCAGCTCAGATTATCTATGCTGATGAAATTGATGCAGCAGCTGATAAGGCAGCAGTTAAGTCAGAAAAAGCAGCAGAATATGGCAAGTATTTAACAGCAGAGAGCGCAGCAGCTCATGGCTATGTTGACGCTATCATCACAGGAGACGAAGTAAGAAAGCAGCTCATTTATGCTTTTGAAATGCTTTATACAAAAAGAGAAGAACGTCCTGCTAAGAAACACGGAACAGTTTAGTGAGGTGAGCTTATGACAAATATAGCGGCATTTATAGTCTGGGATTCAGAAGCAATGAAACAGGCTGGACTAAATACTATCTTAGGTATAGGTATAGTATTTATAGTTCTTATTCTTATAAGCTTTATTATCAGCTTATTAAAGTATGTAAATAAAATTGGACAGCCTAAAGCAGTACCGGCACCGGCAGCACCGGCTCCGGTTCAGGCACCGGTTGTCGAAGAAGCTGAAGATGTAACAGATGATCTTGAAATCGTAGCTGTAATCACAGCTGCAATAGAGGCCTATGAGGAGTCAATCGGAGGATATGTTCCTGCAGACGGTTTGGTTGTCCGTTCAATTAAAAAGAGAAATAAACAAAAATGGCTTAATGCTTAAAAGGAGGATTATATAATGAAGAATTATACAATTACCGTAAACGGAACAGTTTATGATGTTTGTGTTGAAGAAAGTGAAGGCACAGCAGCTGCAGCAGCTCCAGTGGCAAAGGCAGCAGCTCCAAAGAAGGCAGCTCCAGCAAAGGCAGCAGCACCAGCAGGCGCACAGGGAGCAGTAAAGATTACATCTCCAATGCCTGGAAAGATTTTAAAGACAGTAGCAGCTGCAGGCGCAGCAGTTAAGAAGGGTGATGTTGTACTCGTACTCGAAGCTATGAAGATGGAAAATGAAATCGTAGCACCTCAGGATGGTACACTCGCTTCCGTAAATGTTTCAGCAGGTCAGTCAGTAGAAGCAGGCGAAGTTCTCGCAACTATGAACTAATATTTAGAAATGACTAACAGAAACAATCCTCGGAGGTAAAAAGAATGGATTATATTATTAATACAGTGTCCTACTTAGCAAAAGCGTCAGGCTTTGCTTCTCTTTATTGGGGCAACTGGGTAATGATTTTAGTAGCATTTCTCTTCCTCTATCTTGCTATTAAAAAAGGCTATGAGCCACTTTTATTAGTACCAATTGCATTCGGTATGTTACTAGTTAACATGTGTCCGTCTATATCAGCAGAGCCAAGCGTAACCTATGCTTACTACTCAGATGCTGATTCAGTAGATTCACAGATTGCAGCAGTAACCTTTGATGAATCTGATGAATGTACAATTTCTTACAGAATTGACGGCGAGATGCAGGAGGTTGAGTATGAAACTCAATATCTTACACTTGATTCAGAAACAGGCAGCTACAAAACAATCGATGTAGAAGCCAACAATATTGAAGCAGATGACTTAACAGTTATCAAAAATTATGTATATGTAGCAGGTGATCAGACTGCAGTCGTAGTAATGAATGTAACCTCTGATACTTATGACAATATGCAGGATCACATTTATGTATATGATGCAGATGGCAATCAGGCAGGCTACAGAAAAGTAACCGAAACTAATGGTGGACTTCTTTACTATTTCTTCCAGCTTGATGAATGGTCAATTCTTCCATGCCTTATCTTCATGGGCGTAGGTGCGATGACAGACTTCGGACCACTTATTGCAAATCCAAAGAGCTTCGTTCTTGGTGCAGCAGCTCAGATTGGTATCTTCACCGCTTACCTTTTAGCAATCCTTTTAGGCTTCAGCGATACACAGGCAGCAGCAGTATCAATCATCGGTGGTGCAGATGGACCAACCTCTATCTTCCTTGCAGGAAAGCTTGGACAGACAGCACTTATGGGACCAATTGCAGTAGCAGCTTACTCCTACATGTCACTTGTTCCTATTATTCAGCCACCTATCATGAAGCTCCTCACAACAAAAGAAGAGCGTCAGATTAAGATGGAACAGCTCAGACCTGTAACAAAGCTTGAGAAGATTCTTTTCCCGGTTGTAGTAACAGTTGTCGTAGTTCTTATCCTTCCTGATACAGCATCTCTTATCGGATGTCTCATGCTTGGTAACCTCTTCAGAGAATCAGGCGTAGTAAGACAGCTTCAGGAAACAGCTTCAAATGCAATGATGTATATCGTAGTAATCTTACTCGGAACATCAGTAGGTGCAACAACAAGTGCGGAAGCATTCCTTCAGGTAACAACAATTAAGATTGTTATCTTAGGTCTTGTAGCATTCGCATTCGGTACAGCAGCCGGTGTAATCTTTGGTAAGATTATGTGCAAGGTAACACATGGTGGTGTAAACCCACTTATCGGTTCTGCAGGTGTATCAGCAGTACCTATGGCAGCAAGAGTATCACAGAAGGTTGGTGCAGAAGAGGATCCTACAAACTTCCTTCTCATGCATGCAATGGGACCAAACGTAGCCGGAGTTATCGGAACTGCAGTAGCAGCCGGTGTATTCATGGCCGTATTTGGTGTCTAACTAATTAATAAAAACATCAGTATGCAGCCTAAGTCAGTTAGGGTGCATGACTGATTATCCACATTGATATAAATTTGGAGGTAAACACAATGGGTGTTAAAATTACAGAGACAGTGCTTCGTGATGCACACCAGTCTTTAATAGCAACCAGAATGCCAACAGAGCTTATGCTTCCAATCCTTGATAAGATGGATCAGGTTGGCTATCACTCAATCGAGTGCTGGGGCGGTGCAACATTTGATGCATGCCTTAGATTCCTTAAAGAAGATCCATGGGAAAGACTTCGTAAGTTAAGAGCAGGTCTTAAGAATACAAAGACACAGATGCTTTTCCGTGGTCAGAATATACTTGGATACAACCATTATGCAGATGATGTAGTAGAATATTTTGTACAGAAGTCAATTGCTAATGGTATTGATATCCTTAGAATTTTCGACTGTCTTAACGATCTTAGAAACCTTGAAACAGCAGTTAATGCATGTAAGAAGGAAGGCGGTCATGCTCAGATTGCA
>CAZVBH010000096.1:0-7718 GCA_964625275.1 uncultured Lachnoclostridium sp. | reverse complement strand
TCATTTGAGCCTTTTTTATTTAGCTCTGTTTTTTCATAAGTCATTTGACACTATCAAATTCTTACTAAGATAATAGCACATCAAGCCAGACTTTGTAAATAAGCATGCTCACAAAATGATTGAATTTTCATTCGTCTTGTGTTAGGATTTACTAGGTTAATTAAAAATTTTATTGTTAGAGTTTGCAGCGATGCATCTTAGATATTACGATTATAGAAAGGTTTCCTATGATTTTACAGGTTTCACAGATTAACAAAAGCTTTGGTACGGACGTTATTCTAGATAATGTTTCCTTCCATATTGAAGATAATGAAAAGGCTGCTCTTATTGGCATTAATGGTGCAGGCAAGTCTACTCTATTTAAAATAATTGTCGGCGAAATGCAGGCTGATGATGGTAATGTAATTATCAGTAAAGACAAGAAGCTTGGCTATCTTGCACAGCATCAGGATTTTTCAAGTGAAAATACAATTTATGATGAAATTCTTGCTATGAAGCAGGACATTCTTGACTTAGAAACTAAGATGCGTAAGCTTGAGCAGAAAATGCAATATGCAAATTCTGATGAACTTGAGGCACTGATGAAGGAGTATTCTGATGCAAACCATATTTATGAATTAAATAATGGTTATGCATATAAAAGTGAGGTCGTTGGTGTTCTAAAAGGTCTTGGATTTTCTGAATCTGACTTTGACAAACAGGTTAAAACCCTCTCCGGAGGTCAAAAGACAAGAGTTAGTCTGGCTAAGCTTCTGCTTTCAAAGCCTGATATAATCCTCCTGGATGAGCCTACAAATCATCTTGATCTTCCATCAATTAACTGGCTTGAAACTTATTTACTTACATATCCGGGTGCTGTTTTTATAATTGCACATGACAGATATTTTCTTAACAAAATTGTCTCTAAAATTATTGAACTGGAAAATGGTAAGGCTAGAGTTTATACTGGAAATTATGATGATTATTCAGAAAAGAAAGCAATTATACGAAAGGCTGAACTCAATGCCTACTACAAACAGCAGGATGAAATAAGGCATCAGGAGGAGGTTATAACTAAGCTTAAATCCTTTAATCGTGAGAAATCTATTAAGAGAGCTGAAAGTAGAGAGAAAATGCTCGATAAAATTGAAGTGTTGGACAAGCCTACAGGCGATGCAAGAAGCCTTACTCTTAAGCTTACACCTAATATTTTAAGTGGTAATGATGTTCTTACAATAAAAGGATTAGGTAAATCCTATGACAACAAGCGTCTATTTGGCGATTTTAATTATCTCATTAAGAGAGGCCAGAAGGTAGCAATTATTGGAAGCAATGGAACCGGTAAGACTACGCTTTTAAAAATTCTTAGAGGTATGGTTCCGGCTGATGAAGGAAGCTTTACCTTTGGTGCAAAGGTATATGCAGGCTACTATGATCAGGAACAGCAGGTACTTGATAATTCAAAGACTATCTTTGATGAAATACATGATACTTATCCAGACATGACTAACACTCAGATACGAAATACTCTCGCTGCCTTTCTTTTTACTAATGATGATGTATTTAAGCTCATTGGTGAATTAAGCGGTGGAGAAAAAGGTCGTGTTTCTCTTGCAAAGCTGATGCTGTCAAGCTCTAACTTCCTTATGCTTGATGAACCAACAAACCATCTTGATATCAATAGTAAGGAGATTCTTGAAGAAGCTATAAATAATTACGAGGGTACTGTACTATATGTATCTCATGACAGATATTTTATAAATAAAACTGCTACTCAAATTCTTGATTTAACAAATGAAAGATTTATTGCTTATGATGGAGACTATGATTATTATCTGGCTAAAAAGGATATAGTAATGGACACTGTCTTTGGAAATATGTCAGAAAAGTCTCAGTCCTCTTCTACTCAAGATTCTGCCGGTCGCACTGATTGGCAAAAGCAAAAGGAAAATGAAGCTGCAAAGCGTAAGCTTGCTTCAAAAATCAAAAAATGTGAAGACGAAATTGAAAAGCTTGAAGAAAAGATTGCTGAAATTGATAAAAAGCTTGAGAATCCGGAAATTGCGACTAATGCATATGAATTAAATAAGCTTACAAATGAACAAAATGAATTGAATGAAAGGCTGCTCACGGTTATGGAGGAGTGGGAGGAACTTCAAACATAAAAATGACAGATATGATTAATCCGGACGGTGGCGTATATTTGAGTATTATGGATTAGGACGGTGGGTGGGATATTTGTGATGCGTAAAATGCGCGCTTCGCGCCTATCATGCATTTTACCGCAAGCACAAATATCCTCCCACCTGTATAATGAATCATTTTTTAATTTTACTAAATACAAATATACGCTCACCTGTTTAAGGAAAATTTATAAAACATCAAATTTTAGATAAGCATAAATATCCAAACCAACTTATAATGAAATATTACATTACTTTAGTTTACTGTGATTTCATGATATATAAAAACCGTGGGAGGACATTAATTATGCTTAAAATGTCCTCCCACTTGCGAAATTCGAAATAAGGTTATTTAAGAAAACCTCGAAGTCTTAAATTATCCATTGTATTTATTATATGCTGATTTGAGAGCTCTTCTGCGAGATCTTCATCTCGATTTTTTATAGCTTCATAAATACCTTTATGCTCTTCTATTGCTGCACATGCTCTTTCTGATCTTGAGAGTGTCTGCTTTCTGACGCTTTCGACATATTGGTGAAAATCGCGTAGTATGTGACGAAGCATCTTGCTTCCACAGGCATTATAAAGAGTTTCATGAAATTTTGAATCGAGCTCGGCCATCTGTTCATAGCGATTTCTGGTGGCATTAAATTCAGCTAGACAAATTATTTCTTCGAGCTCCTGAAGCTCATGCTCAGTTGCATGACGACATGCCCATTTTGCACATAAGCCCTCCAAATAAGATCTGATTACATAAATATCATGTATATCATCTGAACTTATACCTGCTACATAAGCTCCTTTGTTTGGTACGATTGTAACTAAGCCTTCCAATTCCAGCTGTCTGAGAGCCTCTCTTACCGGAGTTCTGCTCACACCCAATCTCTTACCAATGGAAACCTCTTTAAGCTCCTCATTAGTATCATACTTGCGGTCCAGGATTTCTTCACGAAGCTGAGCAAAAACCTTATCACGCAACGGAAGCTTATCTTCTTCTTTATTATCTGTTACCATATTGTTCCTACTTTCAAAAACATCAGATAAATCTGATTAGTATTAGCGTATTTGTTGAGGCATAAATTTAAAGCGAATTGTATTTATAATGTATCAACCTCTTTATTGTACCATTATGTAAAAAAAAGTCAAGAATACACTCAAAATATCTTTCCATTTTCTTATATTTATTATATAATATAGCTACATCAAATTTTCGTGGAGGTAAACATGAGTCGTAAAAAAATCGTTGTTGCCATCGGTCGCTCAGCTTTTGGTGAAACTTTCCCTGAGCAAAAGAAAAATGTAGCTATTGCAGCTAAGGCTATTGCAGATCTTGCTGATGAAAAATATCAAATCGTTATTACACATAGTAATGGTGAGCAGATAAGCATGATTCATACTGCTATGACTGAATTTTCAAGAATTAATTCTAAATATACAGTAGCCCCAATGTCTCTTTGTAGTGCAATGAGTCAGGGCTATGTTGGATATGATCTTCAAAATGCAATTCGTACTGAGCTTTTAAATCGTGGAATTTATAAGCCTGTCTGCACTATCATAACCCAGGTTAAGGTAAATCCTTTTGATAAAGCCTTCCATACGCCTTCAAAGGTTATTGGACGTACAATGACTGAGGCTGAAGCTGAGCTTGAAGAGAAAAAAGGTAATTATGTCATTAAGACTGAAAATGGTTACAGACGTATTATTGCTTCACCAAAGCCTATGGATATTTATGAGGCTGATTCAATTAAAGCTTTAATTGATGCAGGTCAAATTGTAATTGCCGGTGGTGGCGGTGGAATTCCAGTTTTTGAACAGGAAACTACTCTTAAAGGTGCTAGTGCCATCATTGAGAAGGACCTCACAGCAGCAAAACTCGCAGCCTTAATTGATGCCGACTATCTCCTTTATCTTACCGGAGTTGATAAGGTTCAAATTGGATTCGGTACACCTGAGGCTACAGAGGTTGACTCTCTCACTATCGATGAAGCAAACAGCTATATTGATCAAGATGTCTTTGCAGAAGGACAGATGCTTCCTAAAATCGAAGGCTCTGTAGACTTCGTATCTGCAAGGGCTGGAAGAAAGGCTATCATCACCTCTCTCACTAAGGCTCTCGCAGCTCTCGCCGGCAAGACAGGAACCACTATAGAATAATTTTTTTCTATTCGAGTAAATTTTCTTTTATTGATAAAAAACCAGACCTCTTGGTCTGGTTTTTTCTAATATTAATCACATTGTATTTATTTAACCTTATCTGAAAAGTGGCTTTAAGGTTATGAGCAAGTAGCGAAGCGTACCAGGAATATCCACTTGATAATTCTAAATCAAAGCGGATATTCCTGGTCCCATCCTAAAATGTAATCCAATTTGAAAAGCCATCACAGAGTGTGATGGCTTTCCGCGTAAAAATGAAAAAGATAATAAGATAAAGAATATATCAAATTTAATAACCTGGAAGAAGCACTACCTTTCCTGCCTCAAGTGATTCTTTAACATCAATCGTTCTTTGGTTAGAGGATCCCTTGAATTTAAGTGAAAGGCTTTTAAGTTCTTCTACATATCTGCCATCAACTATGACATCTATCAGCTTTAAAATTTCCATAGTCTCAGGCCACTTAACAGATTGTGAATCAATTAAATCCTTGTCGAACAGGTAACCGGTAAAAGCCCAAATATTCTTTTCCGGATAAGCTTCACGAATGTGCCTAAGTAAAGGCAGGATTCGCTGTTGGTTTACATGCTCAAATGGCTCGCCACCTAAGAGAGTGAAGCCTTGAATATAATCAGGCTTCAACGCTTCAAGAATGGATTTTTCGGTTTCATCAGTAAATTCCTGACCAAAATTAAAATCCCAGGTAGCTTCATTGAAGCAATTTTTGCAATGGTGGGTGCAGCCACTCACAAAAAGTGAAACTCTCACACCCGGTCCATTAGCAATATCATTCTTTTTTATTTCTCCGTAAAACATAAGTAATCTCCAAGATTAAGCTTTATGTATAGATTCCTTCATGATGCTTTTTCTTCATTGCATACATCTTTGCATCTGTATAGGAAATAATTTCGTCAAGTGATTCAGAAAATGGAATTTCAACACACTTGAAGCCAAAGCTGGCTGAAATTTTATAAGGCTTATCATTATTCAGCTCTTGCATTTTAAGATAGCTGTTAACCTTATACATAAATTTATTGCCTGCATCCTTGTCATCCTCATCGAAGGATACTGCCATAAACTCATCACCACCAAATCTGGATACCATGCCATTATCAGTTACACTCTTGGCAAGAGCTTCTGAAATTGTTCTTATTGCATAATCTCCGTCCTTGTGGCCGAATGTATCATTTATATATTTAAGTCCGTCAAGGTCTACTGAGTAAATCATCATTGAGTGGTATCTGCCGGATTTAATCTTCTTTTCAAATTCCTGATAGAAACCACGTCTGTTAAGAACTCCTGTAAGAGGATCAATGATATAAAGCTCCTCAATCCATTTCTTTGCCGATTCAAGCTCCTGATAAGCATTTTCCATTTCCTTGTGGCTGAGTACATTCGACAGACTCTGCGCAAAGGAGGTCGTGAACTGACTGAGCTTATAGTAATCAGCAACTGAATCATCCATTTCAAAGGCTACATATCCGAAAACCTGATCCTGAATATGCATAGGAACGAAGACAACAGCTCCGGCATGCTCTAAGGCTTCTTCTAAATCTGGAAGCTGATCCTCATGAGAGAAAGTATTTAATGGCTTAAGGATATAATCAACCTTGTTATGAATAGCAAACATAATCATATCGTCATCTTTGCTGCCCGGAGTAATATTTACTCTGGAATAAAATTCGGAATCTATCTTAATTTTATCCTGCTTGAGACAAATATAATAGCCATTATACTCATCCATATAGTTGGCATAAGTGTCAATTACATTAAGTATATTATTCAAAGACATTTCTGAATTCATATACTCTGACATTTTGTCCATGTAGCGACCAAAAAGCTGAACAGCTTCAATTTCGGTATAAAGCTTTCTCATCTCATTTGCAAATTCGAATTTAACTGATTCACAACCACATGACTGAGAATAAACAAGCTGAAATGGAATCTTAACATGATTATTAAGGTTCTTCTTATTTTGAAGAGCATTTTTAATAATCATAACAGCCTGAATACCACCTTGAACCAAATCCTGGGCAGCTGTCGTAAGACGAGGTACATTATAACGTCCCATCTCAATACCATCAAATCCGGTTACAAGTACATCTCTAGGTACTTTAATGCCTTTTTCTGAAAGCTTATCGCAAATTGCAAGAGCCATAGAATCATTGATAGCGACAAAAACATCAGGCAATTTCAAGCCCTTTTCAAAAAATCTATCCATCTCCTGTTCACATGGAACAGTCCAAAAATCACCATAACCAATATGATCTTCGTCAATAGAAATACCGTATTCATCAAGAACCTTAAGTGCTCTGCCAATTCTTTCATCTGAGAAAATGTTATTTCTCATACCACCCATAATATAAAAGTCTTTACAATTATGAACCGTAACGAGATGTCTTACAATTTGTTCAAAGGAATCCTGATAATCATATTCAATATTGTAGGCCCCCTCCTGAACCTGATCAATTGAAATTACAGGGATATTTCTTTTGTTTCCTTCATCAATAATTGTTCGGCAAATTGTCTGATCTTTAATTCTTTCACACATGACAATTATGCCGCACAGCTTATCATAGTTGATTAAATCAAAGATACTTCTTTCGCCTTTGTTGTGAGGTGTGTCTTCAACTATTTCGTCAAAGCTGTTAAAAATTTCTACGAAAAAACCATTTTCCCTTGCAGTCTTGATGATTGCTCTGATAGTTGTCGTTTGAAAATGCTCCGTAATGTTAGAAGTACATATCGCTATAATATTTTTCCGCATACAAAAACCCCTTCTCAAAAAAATATAATTCATGTACAAATGAAATTTAATAATCACTAAATTCCTGAGGCAACTACTGCACTTCGGAATTGTACAATCCCCAAAATACTTATCACTCTAACTGTAATAAGTCTTAAAATTCTACACCACTTATTTATGATTACAGTATATAGTGATTTAGTGATAGTTTCAAGGAATTTTTATGATAATTTTGAGAATAATAAAGTAACCTTTCGTATATTACGTCATAAAATACAGTATAATTAAATCGGAGCTCAAAAATGGGTGATTGTTTAAGTGGATGTCAGAACGGAAGAAACGGATTATTCGGTGGCGGTTGCAATTCATGCATCTGGATTCTATTAATTCTTATCTGCTGTGGTGGAAACGGATTTGGCTGTGGCGGTGATGATAGCTGCTCATGTATTATTTGGATACTCTTAATCCTCTGCTGCTGTGGTGGAAATAACAACAATGGCAACGGCTGCGGCTGTGGCTGTGGCTGCTAATTTGTATTCATACTGATGTAGAAAAAGTCCCTGCTTAAGAAGCGGGGACTTTTCAGATAACTAAATTTCAGATAAATCAAAGTGGATATTCGCAATCCGCTTCGCTACTTGCTCATAACCTTAAAGCC
>CAZVBH010000095.1:0-7856 GCA_964625275.1 uncultured Lachnoclostridium sp. | reverse complement strand
GCTGGGATGAAGTTATAAAGGCCGTAGATAATTCTGAAAGACTTCTTAAGCTTACCCTCGCAGGTGCTGAGATGGAAGTAGCTGAATTAATTGATGAGTGCCACGCTGAAAATACCAGTATTTTAAAGTACAATGATGAAAATTCTTTAGCTAGCTGTATTGCACTCGCTTACTATACTGCAAGGAAGGATTATACAATCATTCGGGAGCTTCCTTCGGGATATGGATTTGCTGACATGGTCTTTGTACCAAAGCCAGGAGTAGAGAAACCTGCCATGATTGTAGAGCTTAAGTGGAATAAAAAGGCTGAGACTGCAATTGATCAGATTAAAAATAATAAATATTTTAAAGCTTTAGATGGTTATAAGGGTGAGATTCTGCTTGTTGGAATCAGCTATGAAAAAGATGGAGCTGAAGCTAAGAAACACAGATGCGTGATAGAACGTATATAGTAATTGTTTTCAAATACAATAAGTGCTCATATATAAATAAAACAACTCATCTATGATAAAACAGTTCATATATAATAAAATAGCTCATATATTCAATTTTACAGCAAAAAGCTCTGCACTTGCAGAGCTTTAATTCAATTTAAAAGGGAGCCCTTTCAGATAAGGTTAAACAATTTTACCATCTTCTATCTGTATTCTCCTCTTACATTTCATAGCAATAGTCGGATCATGCGTTACAATTAGCACTGTTTTTCCGGCTTCATTTAATTGTTCAAATAAGTTAATTATTTCGTTTGAAGTTTTAGTGTCAAGTGCACCCGTAGGTTCATCTGCAAAAATATAAGGTGGATTATTTACTATGGCTCTAGCTATCGCTGTTCTCTGCTTCTGACCTCCTGACAACTGACTCACTTGTTTATTCTTTAGTTCTTCTATATCTACCTTTTGGATAGCCTCAATTGCAAGTTCCTTTTTCTTTTTAGTACTCATTTTGTCAAAATGTAATGGCACCATTACATTTTCTAAAACAGTAAAATCATCTATTAATGCGAAATCCTGCATTACAAATCCGATTTGCTTGTTTCGCATCTTTGACATCTTTTTGTCATTTAAATTTTTAAGCTCAATACCATCTATTTGGCAGGAGCCATTCTCATAATTGTCTATGCCACTAATAACATAAAGAAGTGTTGACTTGCCTGCACCTGAAGTTCCTGTAATTGCTACAAATTCACCATTTTCTATGGTAAGATTAATATCTTTTAGCGCCACAAATTCATTTTTTTCACCTTTATTATATATTTTCATTATGTCTACTAATTTAATCACACGTCTTCCCTCCAAGCATATTCTAATACATCAAACGGATATTCCAGGTCCGCTTTGATGGTTGCTCATAATCTTAATGCCACTTCGATAAGGTTAAAATGCCTTATTGATGTTTTCTCAACAATTTTAATGGTGAATTAGCTCTCATTGCCAAATACATACACAGCAATAAAAATAATGTAAACAGTGCATATATACATATTGCCAAAATTATTGCTCCTGACATCATGCTATAAGTAATATTAGCTTTTCTGGTATAAATCAGAATAAGCTTATTGCCAAGCACAAATAAAATAACAGACAATATGATTGTTCCTGCTACATTTCCAGATGCTATTTGAAAACATTGTCTTTTGCAGGCACCGGTCAATGAATATATGCTATAATATTTTACTCCTTTTTCTACATTTACAAATGCTATTGTAAATAATGAAACAAAGCCAAGAATAATGCTAGACATAATCATGGGTATATAAACCAAAATCTTTCCTTCCAGTTGGCTTTCAGATAACTCCACAAATTTTGAATAGGTAATGCCCGTCACACCTATCAGTCTGTTGATAGTACCATTTAATTCATCAATTTCTTCATTAGAAAGTCCGTTACTGTACTCAACAATTGCCCAGACCCCCGTACCTATTGAAGTAATGTCATTTTCATCTGCCACTTCTTTTTGCAACAAGATAAAAACATCGTCTCCTTCCGGCACAGAGTAGCAACTGTCATAAGTTGTGTCAGAAGCATGGTAAGAATCTTTATACAGTATTTCAGTATTATCTTGTAAAATACCTTTCACATATCCCTTACATTCTTCGCGTCCACTCTTGATAGTCAATATATCACCGACGGAATATTCTTCAGTATTTCCACCTAATATTATCGGAATGTTATCTGAATCGTTTTCATATTTTCCAAACCAGCTTCCACTTTTTAATCTTGCTTCCCAATTTTTCCAAATCCATTCGTCATATAAATATGCCGTTCGGTAGGTTCCACTAATTGACACTCCAGTCTGGTATACTTCATAAATGCTTTCAACGCCATCTAAGTTTTCAACAGTTTCTTCAAATCCATTCAAGGATTCAAAAGACCCGGCATACTTGCAACCAGCAAAAAAACCATTGGTACAATTTAATTTTTCAAATGGCTTATATCTTCCATATTCATAGCTGTAAAGTGAGTATAAGCTGGCACTTACCAGACATATCACTGCCACTAAAACAGCTACAAATATATTTCTTTTAATATGCCTCAGAAAATCATATAATGCGAGCTGTTTCATATTTCCTCCTAATCAAGTCGGATATTTGCAATCCGCTTCACTACTTGCTCATAACCTTAATCACACCACTTAAGATGTGGGGAATCTTTTTCAGATAAGGTAAAAAATTCAAATTTTAGAATCAATAAGCTGCTTTTTTATAGGGCAAAACAATTTGGTTATAAGTAATATAAGCATAAATACGTTTAAAAATATCAACATTCCAACAAACAATTCAATGTATACGTTATATTTAATATACAATTCCATGTATGGATAAACACTATTAAACTTTAGCTTTTGTGCAACGAAAAAAATAAGAAAGCCACATATTAAAGAAGGTATGCTTATGACAGACATTTCCATCATATAATATTTAATACATTTCCAAGCACTGCAACCTGTCAGACGGAAAACTGCAAGCTTATATTTTCTTTTATCTAAAATATGCTGATATATTATTGTCATTGTTCCAACCAGTACAAATGCAATTAAAATACAGGATAATACAAGGGCACGAAAAACAGCCTTAAGATCATCTTCATTATCAGATTCACCGGTAGAGCTAATTTCATATCTTCCCGGTATAACTTCATCTAACTTTTCTGTGATAATTTCTATTTCATTTTGAATTAAATATCGATTCAACCTTATTTTCAAATCAGATAATGGAAAATCATAGAGCTTTTTAGGAGCTACAAAAACTGATTCAACTGTTCCATCACTACTTTCTCGCTCTCCAATAATTTCATAAATTTCATTACCTATCGTAACTTTCTCTTCGGATATACCACAGGCTACTGCAACACAATCTTCACTATTAAGCTCGTCTTCAGTTGGCTTTCTACCTGACACAAGCTGTGCATCCAAAATTTCATTTAAATATGGTCCATATACATAGTGACCATCTTTTATTGATACATCTGTCCATATAGTTAATGATTTATAATCGTCAGTATCATAATAAGCATGGATTCTAAGGCTGTGTGCTGCACTTTTTATTACGTTGTCAAAAATATCTGTTACCGTTCCTTCAATCTCATCATATTTTACATTGCCTGTAAAGCTGATATAAAAATAATCTGAAACATAATCCATTCCGGAATAAAGCTGATTGTTTATAATGACTCCAATTATAAATGTTAGACAAAAAGCGCTCAGAATTTGTACTATAATCAATAAAATTAAAAATATCCTTTGTTTTTTGAACAATTCCCTAATATTAAGTAACACTACAGACATAACTTCCCTCCGAACTCAAAAAAACATTTTAATACCAGATTGATTAAATTCTCCTCGTATTTTGATAATTTTAACCTTATCTGAAGTGGCTTTAAGGTTATGAGCAAGTAGCGAAGCGGACCTGGAATATCCGCTTTGATTTAGACATCCATCATGCTTTGATACTTTAACTAGTATTATTATAATAATACTATAGCAATTATTAGTCAATAGTATTGCAAAATTCTAATTTTGTTGTATATCATACATTTTTTGCTTTATAAACAAATCGCCTAATAACATTGAGGTTAAAACCTTTGGTTGCGATTTGTAAATTCTTATGTTATGATTTAATAGCTAGTTAATAAAGTAATCTAATAGTTAAAATTAACGTTTTGAGTAAGATTACTTCTAATCACTTGTATGTTATTTTACTCTTGGAATATATAATGAGGTTATGACAGAAATTTGACGTAGCATGAAGGAGATGTGTTATATGGGAATGTTTTTAAATCGTGGAAATGAAGAATTTACCAGAGTTTTAAACTCAGGACTTTATGTAGATAAGACAGATATGATTAACTTTTTTAATCAGGTTTTAAATACCGAGCAAAGCTATGTCTGCATCAGTCGTCCTCGTCGTTTTGGAAAATCTATTACCGCAAATATGATTGCAGCCTACTTTGAAAAAGGCAGTGATTCGAGAAGTCTTTTTGAGGGTAGGAAGTTGTCTGAAACAGAAAACTGGGATAAAAATCTTAATAAATATGATGTGATAAGAATTGATTTAGCAGATATTCGCTCCAGTAATGAAACCCCTGAGGAAACCTTAGATTATATTGAAAAGAAAATTATTGAAGAACTTGATTCTGCTTTTCCCGGGATAGTTGATTGTCAAAATGACGGAATTGCAGATGCTCTTGCTGAAATTAATGATAAAACAGGCGCAAAATTTGTAATTATAATTGATGAGTGGGACTGTCTGTTTAGAGATGATAAAAGCGATATAAAAGTACAGGAACGTTATATTAATCTTTTAAGAGGTCTATTTAAAGGAAACAGTTCAAAGAAGTTTACGATTCTTGCCTATATTACTGGAATTCTTCCAATAAAGAAGTACAATAGTGAATCAGCCCTCAATAATTTTAGGGAATATACCATGACAAGTCCTAAATGCCTTGCAAAATATATTGGATTTACGGAAGACGAAGTTAGGGCTCTCTGTGATAAGTATGATATGGACTATGACGAGGTAATGTCATGGTATGATGGCTATAGTTTCAAAGATGCACCACATATTTGTGGCCCTAATTCAGTTGTAAATGCTATGCTTGACAGGCACTGTGAAAATTACTGGTCTCAAACTGTTGCATACAATTCTCTCGCCACCTACATCACCATGAACTTTGATGGTCTTCGTGATGCCATTGTTTCAGTTTTAGCCGGTAACCGAATAAAAGTCAGGATTAGGACTTTTGAAAATGATATGGTTAGCTTCAAGCGTAAAGATGATGTTCTAACAGCACTGATTCATCTGGGATATCTTGCATATGATACAGAAACCGAAGAATCATATATTCCAAATAAGGAAGTAAGGATGTGCTTTGAGGATACATTAGAGGATACCGGCTGGGATGAAGTTATAAAGGCCGTAGATAATTCTGAAAGACTTCTTAAGCTTACCCTCGCAGGTGCTGAGATGGAAGTAGCTGAATTAATTGATGAGTGCCACGCTGAAAATACCAGTATTTTAAAGTACAATGATGAAAATTCTTTAGCTAGCTGTATTGCTCTTGCTTACTATACTGCAAGAAAGGATTATACAATCATTCGTGAGCTTCCTTCGGGATATGGATTTGCAGACATGGTCTTTGTACCAAAGCCAGGAGTAGAGAAGCCTGCCATGATTGTAGAACTCAAGTGGAATAAAAAGGCTGAGACTGCAATTGACCAGATTAAAAATAATAAATATTTAAAAGCATTAGATGGTTATAAGGGTGAGATTCTGCTTGTTGGAATCAGCTATGAAAAAGATGGAGCCGAAGCTAAAAAGCACAGTTGCGTGATAGAGCGTTTATAGTAATTGATTTTCAAACATAATAATAGCTTATATATAAATAAAACAATTCATATATGATAAAGCAGTTCACATGTGATTAAACAGTTCACATATGATAAGACCATGCATATATAATAAAATAGCTCATATATGATAAGACAGTTCACATGTGATAAGACCGTTCATATATAATAAAATAGCTCATATATAATAAAACAGCTCATACATTCAATTTTACTGCGAAAAAAGCTCTGCACCTGCAGAGCTTTTTCTAGCTTTAGAAGCTGTAACTTTTCAGATAAGGTTATTTACAATTCCATAATCTGTTTAATCTGTGTTTCATGAGTTGACGAATTATTTAAATCATCGTCCTCTGAGCTTCTGTATGGTGCAACAGGCAAGCCGTTGCCACCATAAAGATTAACTTCAAACGGATAATTAGTCCATAAATATCTTAAATACTTTGGCTCCTTCACTTCTGAACTTTCAACTACTACGGCAAAGCTTCCATCCTTATCTGATTGAAGAACTGCCTTAGCCTCTTTAAAAATCTTATCCTTTGCTGCAAGCTCGAAGCCTTTTAGCTCTTCACCTTTTACAACAAGACCGCTGCCTGCATACTTAAACCTTACTACAGCCTTTGATGCATCAAAATCAACACTGTCAATTCTTGGACTTTCTGCCTCATCATCACTCATAAGTCCATAAACTTTGTTCATTGCCTGTCTGTAAAGACGCTCGCCTACCGGTTCCTTGTCCTTTGGATGAATTTCATTAAACTCTCCACAGTCTATAATTACAGCCATACCTGTGAATTTATCTTCTTCATTAACCTTTTCCTGTGCTTCTCTGATTATGCACCAGTGCTTGTAATCCGGATCTGCAGCATATCTGTGTCCCGGAAGCTGAACATAAAGCATTGGCAGTGATTCATCATTCCAATCATCTCTCCATTGTTTTATCATGCGAGCAAAAAGCTTGTGGTAAAATGCAGGTTTATGGTCATCTGATTCACCTTGATAGAACAGGAAGCCACGAAGAGTATATGGTGTTACTCTGTTCAACATACATTTATAGAGACCTGTTGGTCTGAAGGGATTTTTGCAATTAATTGGTCCGGGCCAGGTATTAGGGCCTATAAGCTTTTGAAGTTCATTCCAGTCAATGTTAGGCTGAGTTTTATAAATCTCGCCGGCTTTTTTCTCCCACTCTGCCGTATAAGCAACATATTCATCATATTCCTTAATCTGCTCTTCTTCGGACTTTCCTTCAATGCCCTTATAGTAATCGTCCATATAGGTCTTTGTGTCAGCATCCTCATTAAGCGCTTCTTCACTCATCCAATCGCTTGCACTTGTGCCTCCCCAGTTGCAGCCTATAAGACCAACAGTTACACCGAGGGCTTCTGAAAGTCTTTTACCAAAAAGATAGCCAACGCCTGACCAGCACTTAGCTGATTCCCGGTTAAATTCTGACCAGCACATTTTAGCTTCATCCTCGAAAAACTTTTCATCCATGTAGCCATTTTTCTGTGTATAGTAAAAGCGCACATCAGGATTATCATTTTCAAGATGTTCCTTTGCACTCAAAATATTCTGAAGTTCAAATTCCATGTTAGATTGGCCACCACACAACCAAACCTCACCTACAGCAATATTTTCAAAGCTTTTACTGTCTGTTCCATCAGTAACATACATATGACAGTTTTTATTTTCCTTTACTGCCGGAAGCTTTACAATCCATTTATTATTCTTAACCAATGCCGAAGCTTTATTTTTCTTCTGGATACCATCCTCTTTATAATCAAATTCTACGGTAATTTCTTTGCCATTTTCACCCTCGCCAAAAATGGAAATTTCTTTGTTTCTCTGCAATACACAATTATTGCTGAATACCGCTGCCACCTTAAAGCTGCTCATTTTTCTTCCTCCAAATTTTTAAGACCATCATCCTTTTTCAAGAATCAAAGCGGATATTCCAGGTCCGCTTCGCTACTTGCTCATAACCTTAAGGCCACTTCGTGGCTCATCAGTAG
>CAZVBH010000094.1:0-7941 GCA_964625275.1 uncultured Lachnoclostridium sp. | reverse complement strand
AAAATCAACAATAATTGATAAATTTTGAAATTTCGGTTGACAAGAAAGGCAAAAATCGTATATAATGGGTTTACATGAGGTACAGAAAATGTTGTTTTGATATGTTTTACGTTTTCTGTTTCGGAATGGGTAAAAAATTAAGGGGATTTATTTCCCAAAAGCAAAAATAAAAGCATAAGAGGAGGAAAAACAAATGAGTTATGTTGATCGTGTTTTAAGCGAACTTATTGCAAAGAACCCTGCACAACCTGAATTCCATCAGGCTGCAACAGAGGTTTTAAACACATTAAAGCCTGTTATCGAGGCTAATCCAAAGTTTGAGCAGGCTGCTTTACTTGAAAGATTGGTAGAGCCTGAGCGTCAGATTATGTTCAGAGTGCCTTGGATTGATGACAACGGCAATGTTCAGGTGAACAGAGGTTACCGTGTACAGTTCAATTCAGCAATCGGACCTTACAAGGGTGGTTTAAGATTCCATCCATCAGTAAACCTTGGTATTATTAAATTCCTCGGCTTCGAGCAGATTTTCAAGAACAGCCTTACAGGTCTTCCAATCGGCGGCGGTAAGGGTGGTTCTGACTTTGACCCTAAGGGCAAGTCAGACAGAGAAGTTATGGCTTTCTGCCAGAGCTTTATGACAGAACTTTATCGTCATATCGGTGCAGATACTGACGTTCCTGCCGGTGATATTGGTACAGGCGCAAGAGAAATTGGCTATATGTATGGTCAATACAAGAGAATCAAGGGTCTTTATGAAGGCGTACTTACAGGTAAGGGTCTAACATACGGTGGTTCTCTTGCAAGAACAGAAGCTACAGGATATGGTCTCCTTTACTTCACAAAGGAAATGCTTGCTGCTAATGGCATCGACATTGCCGGCAAGACATGTGCTGTTTCCGGTTCAGGTAACGTAGCTATTTATGCTATCCAGAAGGCTACTCAGATGGGTGCTAAGGTTGTTACATGTTCAGACAGAAAGGGCTGGATTTATGATGAGGAAGGCATTGACTACAAGATTCTTCAGGAAATCAAGGAAGTTAAGAGAACAAGCCTTGCTGAGTATGTAAATTACAGACCAAATGCTAAGTATACAGCTAAGGCTGAGGGCGACAATATGGATCATGGTGTATGGACTGTTAAGGTTGACCTTGCTCTTCCATGTGGTAGAGAAAATACAATCGATATCACAGATGCTAAGAACCTCGTTGCTAACGGTGTAATCGCTGTTGCTGAAGGTGCTAACATGCCTACTAACCTTGAAGCTACTAAGTACTTCCAGGAGAATGGTGTTCTCTTTGCACCTGGTAAGGCTTCTAACGCTGGTGGTGTTGCTACATCAGGTCTTGAGATGAGCCAGAACTCAGAAAGACTTTCATGGACATTCGAAGAAGTTGATGCTAAGCTTCAGGGAATTATGAAGTCTATCTTCAAGGCAGCTGACGAAGCTTCTAAGAAGTATGGTATGGAAGGCAACTATGTTGCAGGTGCTAACATCGCCGGCTTCGAGAAGGTTGTAAATGCTATGCTCGCTCAGGGTGTTGTTTAAAATAAGCCTTTAAAGATTAATAAATATTTTGAGAGCCATCGCACTGCGATGGCTCTTTTTTATTTATCAGTAAGAGCCTGTATCACTACTGCTGCTAAAAGCTATCCATCATAATCATATAAATTCATCAGCTTAATAAACGAGGTAAGTTTACAAATAAGGTTAGTTTAATTAATTTTTCATAAAATATTTTAAGAGCTTATTGACACTTTTTCGATTTTAAATATACTGGATTATAAGTATATTTACAGGTATATTAAAAGCTGAATTGTAATTAAGTGTAAGTTTATTATAATGTGAGTATTATTGTTGATTCCTTAAAGATTAGGATATGCTAAATATGTTGCTATTTCTTTAAAGTATAAGATATTCAAAGTATTACTCCATTTTTTTATAATACCTGTTAAGTTTAGGAGGAAAAATGTTAAAACTAATTGATATCAAAAAGAATTATCTGGCCGGTGAGAACGAAGTTCAAGCCCTAAAGGGAATTAATATTTCTTTTAGGGAGCATGAATTTGTTTCAATTCTTGGACCTTCCGGCTGTGGTAAGACTACCCTTCTTAATATTGTTGGAGGTCTGGATCATTATACGTCCGGCGATCTAATTATCAACGGAATCTCAACTAAAAAGTACAAGGATCGTGACTGGGATACCTATCGTAATCATACAATCGGTTTTGTTTTTCAAAATTACAATTTAATACCACACCAGACTGTTCTTTCTAATGTTGAGCTTGCTCTCACTCTTTCAGGCGTAAGCAAGGATGAAAGAAGAAAAAGGGCTATTGAAGTTCTTAAAAAGGTTGGTCTTGGTGATCAGCTTAATAAAAAGCCTAATCAGATGTCCGGTGGTCAGATGCAAAGAGTTGCCATTGCAAGAGCTCTTATTAATAATCCTGACATTCTTCTGGCTGATGAGCCGACAGGTGCTCTTGATACAGAAACCTCGGTTCAGATTATGGAGCTTTTAAAGGAGGTTGCCAAGGATAAGCTGGTTATTATGGTAACTCACAATCCTGAGCTCGCTGAATCCTATTCTACAAGAATAATCAGACTTCTTGATGGTAAGCTTATCGACGATTCAATGCCATTTTTAGATGCTTCAGAAACCAATAAATCATTGAACGAAAATGAGTCTGCTACCAGTGAAGCCTCTATTTCAGCTTCTAATTCAAATAAATCAGAAAATACAGGCCTTCCAAATAATACAGAGGTAAAAGAAGCCTCAGTCAAAAACAATACTAAAAAGAAAAAGACCTCCATGTCCTTTGGAACTGCTCTTTCTCTTTCACTTACAAACCTGATGACAAAGAAGGCCAGAACAATACTTACCTGCTTTGCCGGCTCTATTGGTATAATCGGCATTGCTCTTATTCTTTCACTTTCAAATGGTATTCAGGAATATATCAATAGTGTTGAAGAAGAAACACTTTCTTCCTATCCTATTACAATTGCTAAAGAGGTAGTTGACCTTTCAGGAATTATGGAAACAATGATGGGACTGGATGAGGACCCTAATAACGATCCTGATAAAATCTACTCAAGAAATGTTGTTTCACAGGCACTTCAGTCAATGGTTCAGGATTCAACAACCAATGATCTTACAGCATTTAAAGCCTGGCTTGATTCTTCAGAGGAAATTGCTGATTGTACCAATGCTGTTCAGTATACCTATGACGTTACGCCCATAATTTATTCAGCTGATACTACTTCGTTGCTTCAGGTTAATCCTTTTGACGCTTCTGCTTCAGGTGTATCTGTATCAAATTCTACAATGTCAGCAATGTATTCCTCATATATGAACAATTCCTGGGTGGAAATGATTGATAATGAGGAGCTTGTAAATTCACAGTTTGAGCTTCTTGCAGGAAAATGGCCTGAGGGTGCAAATGAATGTGTACTTGTAGTTGATCAATATAATCAGATTTATGATTTAACACTATATGGACTCGGTCTTAGAGATACTAAGGATCTCTATGAAATGTTCTTTAATGCCGTAACCAATCTTGGTGATGAAGATACTGCTGAAAATATGGATACAGAGGATACTGTTTACAGCTTCGATGACCTTATCGGTCTAAGCTATAAGCTTGTACTTCCTACTGACTACTATCAGTATGATGAAGCTACCGGGACTTACGTTGATATGTCTTCAGATGATGAATATATGACACAGGTTATTAATGATGCATATCAGATTAATCTTGTCGGTATTATTAAAATAAAGGATGATGCCGTAAGTACGACTATTTCGGCAGGATCTATTGCTTATACAAGTGCTTTAACTGAATATTATGTTAATGCTATTCAGGATTCTGAGCTTGTAAAGGCGCAGCTTGCAGATGAAGATACTGATATTCTCACAGGTCTTCCTTTTGAAACCGGTGAGGAGGAAGAATATTCCGATGAAGAAAAGGCTGAGCTCTTTACTGAGTATGCTGAAGGTCTTGATTCAATTGAAAAGGCAGAGCTTTTCTTAAAGGTTTATTCAACTCCTGATGATTCTGAAATTGCTGCAATGGTTGATGAATACGCTCTGGAATATCCTGACAGAGATTCTAAGATTAATTTCATTGCTGATTCTATGATTCAGGCAATTGCTGCCGTAAGAGACGGAAGTATGGATGAGGACGCGCTTGCTAATTCAGGAATGGATTCAGATACCCTTAGTTACATCCTTTCTCTCTCAGATGATGATATTGCTACTATGATTCAGCAGAGCTACGCTTCTCTTTCAGATGAAGAGGTTGAAGCCGCATTTATTCAAGGACTTACAGATTCCATTACCTCAATGTACTCATCTCAGCTTTCAGAATCATTTAACTCCTATAGCAATGATGAGCTTGCTGTTATGTTTGATAATTATATTGTTGGTAAGTCTGATGAGGAGCTTGCGATATTTTATGATAAATATATGCCGTCCCTTGTATCCGAATCTACCTATGATGACAACATGTCAACCTTTGGTCTTTGCTATCTGGAAGAGCCTGCTACCATAAATCTTTATGCTAAGAGCTTTGACGATAAAGAGAAACTGAAGGATTTAATTACTCAGTATAATGAAAGTGTAGATGAGGATTCTCAAATTACTTATACAGATTATGTGGGATTGATGATGAGCTCAGTAACTAAAATTATCAATATAATTTCATATGTGCTGATTGCCTTTGTATCAATTTCACTGGTAGTTTCAAGCATAATGATTGGAATTATTACTTATATTTCTGTTCTGGAACGTACTAAGGAAATTGGTATTCTTCGTTCGATTGGTGCTTCAAAGCGTGATATCAGCCGAGTATTCAATGCTGAATCTCTAACTATTGGTTTTATAAGTGGTGCTTTAGGAATACTGATTACCGTACTTCTAAATATTCCAATTAATATAATCATCAGAAAGCTTACTGACGTTACTTCATTGTCACAGCTTCCTGTTATGGGTGGAATAATTCTGATTCTTATTAGCATGTTCTTAACATTCATTGCAGGTCTTATTCCTTCAAGACTTGCTGCGAAGAAGGATCCTGTTCTCGCACTCAGAAGCGAGTAAATACTGTTCAAGCAGAAAAAAAGGCAGTCAGCACTATGTGCTGACTGCCTTTTTTTAGTTCTTCACAAGCTCATAGAGCGTTTCTAAGCCCGGTACCAGACTATCAAGTCTTGTCCACTCTCCAAGCGAATGGTGGCCTTCTGAATAGCCTAAACCGATGCATACTGATGGGATACCCTTTGATAATGGAATATTACAGTCAGTTGAGCCGGATATGATATTGAATTCATCCTTATATCCTGCTTTTTGCCATGAAGCTGTCTTTAGCGCACTCTGCACTCTGTCCATCAAAAATTGGGATTTTGTTTCATCAACAGTACCCATTGCCGGTCTTTCTCCAATTATTTCAATGTTACATTTTACGCCTTCGCTTAGATTTCTATCAACAATTTCACGCAGCTGGGAATCCATTGCTTCTATATTTTCAAAGCTTTCAGAACGAATTTCATAGCAAAAAGAAGCATTGGCTGCAATTGAATTAATTGCCGAGCCTCCTTCGATTGTGCCAACATTATAAGTAGTAACGGCATCATTTTCAGGTAACTTCTGCTCATAAATTTCTTTTATGATTGAAGCCGCAACAGCTATTGCATTTGAGCTTCCAAAATCATGAAAGGCATGTCCGCCCTTCGTAGTTAAATCAATTTCATAACGTCTGGAGCCAACAGCTTTGTTAATTATCGTTCCATAAGCTAAGTCCAGACTAATTACTTCTTCTATTCTGACACCATATTCTGAAACTATTGACTTTATACCCTTAAGATTTCCCAAGCCCTCTTCGCCTATGTCTGCGGCAAACATGACTCCTACAGGTGGGTCGAAGCCTTCTTCAGACAATAGCTTTACTGTCATCATCATTATTGCAAGATTAACTGTATTATCACCAGAGCCCGGACAATAAAGAATACCATCCTTTTCAGTAGGTTCTAGACTGGTATCCATTGGAAAAACCGTATCTACATGTGCTGTATAAAGATGAATAGGATTGTAGGCCTTCACTCCAAAGTAATATACAACATTTCCAATCTGATCAATTTCAAAATTAAGAAGATTATTGTCTGCATACCAATTGGCAATAAAGGAAATTCTTTCATCCTCATGGTCAGTTGGTGCCGGTATCTTACATAAATCTATAAAAAGTTTTTTTAGTTCACTGCTATACTGTTCAAAGTCCATTTTTTGTTCCTATCCCTAATGCATTATTTCAGCTTCAAACTGACGTCACTTAAAAAGTTTTGCCACTCTGTTTCATTCTGAACATAATATTGTGGGCAAAGTCTGCCTGTTATATCATAATGGAGCTGTACATCGCTGATTGAGAGGTCATACTCTTTTATCAACTCAGCTACAAGCTCTACCATTGATTCGTAGGTATCACCTGTCATAATTCCACTATCGTTTGAATAGCAGTACATTATACCAATTGTATCACTATTCCTTCCCATTGCGTGAAATGCAATTTCATTACAAGGAATACATTGAATTATTTCACCATCCAAATCAACGAGGAAATGAACTGACTCTGAGGTTGTTCCTGTGTCAGCCAGAGATTCATAGTATTCCCACATGCTGTTAGCTGTGGTCTCAGGTTCTCCGGTATTATGTATCACTATGCCTTTGACCTTTTCAAGTTCCTGTTCCGAACGTGTATTATTATCAACGGTCAAAAGCTTCTTTTCAATTTTAATGTCGCCTGCTTCTTTAATTATTCCATTATTTCCGGTAACAAGATGCGTTAAAAGCTTTATTACAAAAACCAATACTAAGATTGCAATAACCGCCAAACCGGTAAGTATTGTAATTTGCTTAATACGTTTTGTTTTCTGTTTACGTCTTTTCCATTCACTCTTGGACATCACAGGTCTTTGTGATGAGCTGCCACGTGTCGAATTTCTTTTAGCTGCCTCACTCTCGCCTATTGTCCTGCGACTTGTATAGCCACTTGAAGTACTTCTCTGACTATTTGTTCTGCTGCCGGTACTTCTTGAACTGTTTGTTCTGCTTGTACTTCTCTGACTGGTGCTCCCTGTTGTCGTACGACGACTTGAGCTTGTCTTGGTAGTACTTCTCCCTGATGTAGTTCTTCGACTATCTGAATTTCTCTGGGAAGTAGTTCTTCCCAACGCAGTTCTTCCTGAATTAGTCCTTTGAGTTCCGGAGCCTACTCTGGAGGAGCTTCTCCCATAGGTTGTCTGTGAGCGACTCGCTTCTGTCTGAGTTCGGCTTCCCTGTCTTGTACTATTCCCACCACTGTAGCTGCGTCCTGATGTCTGTTGTCTTTTCATGCTGAATACCCCTCTAATTGTGCAAGGTCATCCATGCTTTTGGATGACCTGCACTCATAAGCCTGACATATACTAGCCTTACGTCAATGCTTTTTTATCTTTATAGAAGCTTTAGTAGTAGTACTACTTTCTCCATGCAAATCAAAATAGTCCAAAGACCTCCTGATTTTTAAACTTAACGATCCTCTACGCTGTAATTAGGTGCTTCTTTTGTTATATGAATGTCATGTGGATGACTTTCACGAAGAGCTGCTGCCGTAATCTTTACAAACTTGCCATTTTCCTTAAGCTCTTCAATTGTCTTGCAGCCGCAATAGCCCATACCTGAACGAAGGCCACCAATTAACTGGAATACTGTATCCTCTACGAGTCCCTTATAAGCTACTCTTCCTTCTACGCCTTCCGGTACAAGCTTCTTTGCATTTTCCTGGAAATATCTGTCCTTGCTTCCATTTTCCATAGCTGCAATTGAACCCATTCCACGATATACTTTGTACTTTCTTCCCTGGAAAAGCTCGAAGGAACCAGGAGCTTCATCACAGCCTGCGAACATGGAGCCC
>CAZVBH010000093.1:0-8053 GCA_964625275.1 uncultured Lachnoclostridium sp. | reverse complement strand
TCTTGCCTCATAACGGTCCATGCCTGCATACTTAGGATAGTCATCAACAATCTTAGCATCCTCAGTAAGCACATTTATTACCTCGAGATTGTGACGAAGTCCAACCTCGAAATCGTTAGGATCATGTGCAGGAGTAATCTTAACTACACCTGTACCGAATTCCATTTCAACATATTCATCTGCGATAACAGGAATAAGTCTTCCAACAAGTGGAAGCTTAACCATCTTGCCTACACAGTCCTTATATCTTTCATCATTCGGATTTACTGCTACTGCTGTATCACCAAGCATTGTCTCAGGTCTTGTGGTTGCCATTTCGATATAACCGCTGCCATCAGCATAAGGATAACGTAAATGCCAGAAATGTCCTGCCTGATCCTCGTAATTAACCTCTGCATCTGAAATTGAGGTAAGGCAGTGAGGACACCAGTTGATTATACGCTCGCCTCTGTAAATAAGTCCCTTTTTATAGAGGTTGTAGAATACCTCTTTAACAGCCTTATTGCAGCCCTCGTCCATTGTAAATCTTTCACGATCCCAGTCACAGGAGGAGCCAAGCTTTCTAAGCTGCTTTACAATTCTTCCGCCATACTGAGCCTTCCAATCCCAGGCACGCTCAAGGAATTTCTCACGTCCAAGGTCTTCTTTTGTAAGACCTTCCTTCTTCATGGCCTCAACTATTTTAGCTTCGGTTGCAATTGAAGCATGGTCAGTGCCCGGAAGCCAAAGTGCCTCATAGCCTGCCATTCTCTTGTAACGGATGAGAATGTCCTGCATTGTATTGTCAAGGGCATGTCCCATGTGAAGCTGTCCTGTAATATTTGGAGGTGGAATAACTATCGTAAATGGTTTCTTTTCAGGATTAACCTTTGCATGAAAATATTTTTTTGTTTCCCACTTTTCATAAAGGCGATCCTCAATATCCTTTGGATTATAATTTTTTGCAAGTTCCTTCATTATAAAGCTCCCTTTCTTTATTTGTAAAAGCCTTTAGCTTTCTCTATAGGTCTTTTTAATTTTATTTAACATATCGTCAAACAGCCACCAGAAATCCTCATCGGTATCTTTGCCGCTATGTTCCATGAGCTTAACGACATTCATGTAATCGGCATTGTATTCACGATTGTCCTCGACATAATAGAATTGGTTTTCAATTCTTCTGACAAGCTCCATATCACCGGCATAGCCACCTATCTCACGATTGAAGGCTTCCTCATCTCCATCCATTTTGATTGCATAGAGATATTGACAAAGGCTCTCTTTATTGTGATTTTTCTGATAAGCCATCTCAAAATACTTTGCGGCCGTCTGAAAACGTCCACTCCTTGCCATTATTACTGCAAGATTATGATAGACATCACCCTCGGCTACGGCCTCCATTGAATCAAAGGTCTTATCATCAATAATTGCACGATATTCAAAGCCTGCCTCCTTGTACTTTTTGAATTTCATAAGCATGTCGGCATGACGCTTCTTACGTTCAATCGGAAGCATGTCATAGAGATGGTCTATTTCTTCAATTAGTTTATTTATTTCCTGTTCAGTATAGTAATCAGTACTGCAGAAAATGGAAACCACAAGGTCCTTAAGTCCTGCGCCTCTTTCCATGAGCTGACCCAGAAAATCAGCACGCTCCTTCATTCCCAGTTCATTTTTAATCCAGGTCACAAGAGCCATGTCCTTTAGGTCTTCCTCTAAGGTATCTATGTTATGATAAAGATAATAGCAAAGCTCTTCCATGGTATAAACACTAATGCCGGTTGAGGCAAAGGTGTATGGATATTTTGCTTTATTACCTATACAAAAAATAAATTTTCCCACTTTGCTATCCTTTCATATGTTTTCTTCCATCAGAAGCTGATTACCTTTTCCCAAATACGGTAAGTATTCTCAAAAAACTCGCCAAAGCCTAAGTCCCTGACGGTGAGAACTGCCGTATCCCTGTCTAAAAATTTAATGCTGACCGCCACTCGTGTAGTCTTATTTTCACGCGGCTCGATATTGCGTAAATTCATGACCACATGACGAGTCTCTTTGCGAACAGTATGGAAAATGGTAAAGAAAACCTCGTCACTGTTATCAAGGATTCCAACCGTCTTGGCATTGACAGTTCTCCAATCCGTTCCTGCCGCAACCAGCGGATATTCTCCAATTCGATTGTCCTTGAACATTCTTATTGAAATAGAATATCTTATCTGCTCGTCGGTAAGGAAAAGGAAATCCTTGTAGCTTGGATCATTTTCCACAAGACCGGCATAGACAGCACCCTTTGTATAGAGATTTTGTCCTTTGAAAAGTCGTCTGCCGGGACAAAGCGATTTTATCACATCATCTGCCCAGGTTCCATCAAAGCCGACACCGGTAAAGAAAATGGTTGATAAAATCTGTCTGCGGACCAGTCTGTCAGCTATCTCCTTGAAGGTATTTGCCAGCCTGCTTTCAACCATCGTAAAGAGCATTGAGGAATTAAGCTCCTCGCTCATATCGTAGCCCGTAACGGTAACCGTAATCGGAAGTGCTTTTTTGCTGGTAGTCATTACGCAGTACTTCAAGCCCTCTTCATCAAAATCAAAAAGAGAAACATCATTAGTCCAAAGCTCCTTTTTCTGACTGATTGCATAGTACATGAAGCTTTCAAGATAACTAAGCACCTTGAGATTTTTGCTTTCATAACCGATGTTTTCAAAGGAACGGATAACTGCCTGCTCCATCAGCTCACTTTTATTTTTAACGGTAACAATTATTTTTTTCAGTTCAGCATTGAGATATCTCTGCCTTACGGTCGTAATTATCTTACGCAGGAATTTTTCCAAAAGCTCGGCACCGGTATAATCACTGCCGAAAATATTAATGGTTTCACCCTTATCGATAATATCGCAAAGCTTCTCCACAAACTGACCGGCATTTCTATTTCTGCATCTGATTGCGTCCTCGCCGAATATCCAGTCTCTGGTCTCAGTTCTTACACAGATTGCAGTAGGAATAAGATAAGCATTTTTTGAAGGTGAAAGACTGAAGGATTCAGGCTCTTTACCGTCAATGCTTACGGATACCTGGGAGGTCTCCACTCCGATATCAATACCGACAATAATAGATTTTGGATTTATAGAAGCATCCATATATAATCCCCACTTTTAAGCCTGCTAAATCTCATGGAAAAGCTGAGAGATTGCAAACTCCTTCTTGACATAATCATTGAGCAGTCCGATTGCTTTACCCCTGTCGAGTTCATTTCTTGCCTTGATAATGGCATTGATTGAAGCAAATCTGCTCTTATCATTTACAGGCTCGTCTGACGGACCTGTAAGTGTATGCTTTTCAGTGGAAATGACCTTTTCGGCATCATCCTCACTTATGACATACTCTATGGATTCCTGAGCAAAAAGAATAATCTCTTTTATGAAAATTCCATAGCAGACATTCCTCATTGTCTCTTCGCGGACTACACGCTTGCCGTCCTGTCTTGAGGCTATGTGAATGGTTACACGATGCTCAGGATTGGTTCTGTATTCAATATAGACCTTGTCGTCCATATTTTCAGGAAGTCTGAAATACCTTGAGAGTCTTCTAAAGCAAGGCAGTACCTTGCCCTTGCTGTCCACAATTTCAAGCCACTTCTTTGCAAGCTCCTGCTCCTCCTGTGAAAGCTCATCCGCCATTGCAAACTGCTTAAGGCAGGCAAGCATAACCATGTCATTGGTTTCATAGTAGGAATCTCTCTTGAGTATTTCCATGATATTCGCAGAAATAGGAATATCAGAAATCAAATATTTATATGAAAGATAATTAAAATATGCCTTGGTTAAATTTCTGTTCTTTTGTCTTCTGTAATAATGAACATAAATATTCTCGGCATATGGGAGATAACTCTCGGTAAAGAGAATCTGTCCAAGTATTCTTTCATCAAAATCAGCAGTTGCGCACTGTGCAAGACAGGCCTCCTGCCAAATTGCATACATGCTTTGGGTAAGACCTCCAAAGTAATTGACGAGATAAATAATTATGCGCTCATGTCTTCGTCCATTCAAAAACAGGGCATACATGATATTGCAAAGAGTTCTGTCATACTTTGTAAGCTCCTTAGTTGAAAGCGAGGTGGCAAATTTTTCAAGTATCTTTGTCTCAACGCCCTCAAAGCCGCAGGTCTTCATTATTTCAAAGGCTAAATCATAGTGCTCACGTAAAACTAAAAGGCTTATGAATTTGCTTCTTCTGACTGTTCCAAGCATTTTATAATTTAGCTTCTTTAGGTCATCCTCAGCAACCTCTTCCTGAGCATGGTCATAATAATAAAGAACCAGCTCACTGATATAGCTTTCACGACTGCTCTCTGAAATTCCACTAAGTGCTGCAGCCTGCTTTCTAAGCTCAAGTCCGATTTGGTCGAAGCGTCGCATCTGATGAGCCTTTGCAGCAAGATTGACAATAAGCATGGAATTATCTCTGTCATACTTATAAGCCTTTGGTGCAAAGCCATCACCTGACATTAATGGTATCAGCTCGACATCATCAGAAAGGACATAGCGATTATTCAATGCATCGAGCATGAAAATCAGCGCATCCGAGGTAAAGATATCTATCTGTGCCTTTCCGCCAATTAAGGGAACAATCACCTCGTCATCAAGCTCTTTGTGAGCCACGCAGATATATTTCATGTTTGGATTTGAGCAATTTACATCATAACGGAAGATAACCTTGCTCAAATGCTCACTAAACTGCTTTGCATAATTCGGATCACTCAGGCTGTCATTATAGAGAACTGCAAGGTTAATGTCATTTTTACCTGCTCTCATCTGCTGAATTGTAAAGATTCTGAGCTTTTCTTTATAATTTTCATAGACTATCGGATTGGAGTCCTTATGCAATACAATATTTGCATAAAGATAAGCCAGTCTTCTGTCATTAAGCTTTGAATTATAAACATAATACATGAGTACGGCCTGGTCAAGCTCTTCCTCAGGCTGTCTGTCTATTGAATACATATAGTATTCGTAAAGGTCGGAAATTCTTATATTTTCCTCTGCACCCTTTTGATACCATTTGAAATATCTGCTTTCTTTTCTGTAGCCCCTAATAAGAGTCTGACAGATTGCGGTAAGCGTATCCTTAAGCTGGTATTTTTCATAAATGAGTGCAAGTATATTGTAATTTACTTTTACATAGGCTTTCTGTCTTAAAACAAGGCTTGTAAACTGACTTGCGAGGTCTCGACTGCAATTATTTCTCTTGAGAGAGAATAGCATTACAGTAGTATCAAAGGTGCCGGTTTCCTTTAAGAGAAGCGGCTCCTGATTGAGTATCATTGAGGCCTCTGTCAAAAGCAGTGCCGAATGACAGCCATTGTCAAAGAGACTATGAAGCTCGTCAAGCCTTGCCCTTATATTTTTTTTGTAGCGTTCATCAACCTTCAATACAAGAAGCTGAAGCTGAGGCTTTTCAGGGTGAAGCTGGCAAAGCTCATAAAGGTCCTCTAAAAGCTCAGGTGAAGGTGTTTCCATTTTTTCAATGCGCAGGTAAGCAAACATTGCCTTTGCATAAACTGAGGCTTCATCAAGCTCTTCATCTGATATATTATTAAGGACTGAAAGTGCAGGGCTTTCTTTTCCTACAAGTCTTAAAAGCTTTGCACGATAAAGTCTTGTAAGAAGCAGGTCAGCACCGGGTATTTTGTCATACTCATCCATCAGTGCATTCGCCTCTGCAATGTATCTCGCCTCCGGAATCTGATTCATCACGTAGGAAATGTGATTTTCCAGAGCCTTTATAAGTAATTTATTTGTCTTTATTTTGTGGCTGAGTCTAGCCTTTTCAGGATTCCCTGCATGGCAGGTAACCGGAATCACAAGCTGCTGACCACAGCCGGTAATTGTAATCGTTCCACAGTTGATGCCTATGTGCATATTTTCAGGATGAATTATGAATTTAAATTCAAATTCATTGGCATCAAAGTCCTCTGAGGTAATGCTTTCCTGCTCAATTTCGATAAAATCAGAATCACAGGATACTAAATAATTTACATAGCCCCAATTGCTTCTGCTAATTTTTATTCCATCGGCAAAGCTGCTTTGTCCGACGTCATAACGCAGTTCATTTTTAGATATTAAAAGCTTTACAGGCAGCTTTTTTCTGGTTGCTATCAGGAACTGCTCCATTGCATTATCTACAAGTGGACTTTTTAAAAGTCTCTCCCATAAAAATATACTCTGAGGCTCGTTATAGCGCAAAAAGCTTTCAAATTCAGGTGCAGTAAACAGTCTTCTTGCTTCTTCCCAATTGCTTCTTGCAAGAGCTGCAAACTGGTGCATATTATAAATTCTGCCATTAATCGTCTTGATTATCGGAGAAGTAATTTCTATATCAAAGGGCAAGGTCATCTCACCACAATTGGTAACAAAGCAAAGCTCACCTAAAATGTGGTCTGATACTTCTGCATATTCCGTATTTACGGTAAACTCTATTATATTTTCACAGCCGATAAACTGCGTTGTCTCAGGAATAACTCTGGGATTTGTTGAATAGACTAAGCCCTTCATGTGGATATTGGCATCATTACTGATTGTAACTGATTCGGAGTGCCTTTTGCCCACTGTGAGCTTAAGAGATATTTTTTCTTCACTTAATTTAATTGCAGGCAGTTCATAGGTCATTACCCCATGAGCCAGCTGCTCTATTTTTTCTTTCACCTAGTGAGCCTCCTCTCAGTAGAACGTATTGTGAGCCTTTTGGCACATATATCATTCTACCAAAATTGGAGGATATAATCAAGTAGTAATTGAGTCTTAACAGAAAAGTCCCCGCTTTGATCTTATGCAAGATGAATGCAACGGTCACAGGTATTTTCTATGAGTAACGTGTCATGAGATATGAGGATGTAGCTAAGTCCGTACTCACGCTTTAAATTTGTCAGAAGCTCTAAAATCTTCTGGGACACAGTTACGTCAAGTGCCGTTACCGGTTCATCAAGTAGTATGAGCTCCGGTCTTGTAATTATCGCCATTGCTATTGATACTCTCTGTCTCTGACCACCGGAAAGCTCACCGGGATATCTTTCCATATAAGCTGCATCCAGCCCTACTTCTTCAAGTGTCTTTACTGACCTTGCTTTAATTTCAGACCTTGTCAGACCTTTTTCATTTAGTGTAAGGACCTCCTTTAACAGCCTTTTTATCTTCATGGATGAATTAAGGCTGGAATATGGATCCTGAAAGACCATTGCGAGCCTGCCGGACTTGGATATGGTTCCTTTATAACTAATCATGTCTGAAATTGCTTTTAGAATGGTTGTTTTTCCACTTCCACTCTCTCCAACAATTCCAAGTGTCTCACCTTTTTTTACATAAAAGGAAAGGTCTGTAATAACCTCAGTTTCAGGTCTTTTTCCAAATAAATGCTTTTTCGAGTAAGTTACTCCGAGATTTTTTACTTCGAGGACATACTCATCACTAATTTTTGACTTCTCGGTCTTTTTGAAGCCCTTCGAGGCTGAAATAAGTCTTTTCGTATACTCATGCTGTGGATTTTCATATATTTCCCGGGTAGTACCTATTTCGATAATATTTCCATCCTGCATGACTGCAACTCTGTCACAAAGTCTTCTGATTACAGAAATATCATGGGAAATAAATATAATTGTCATACCATATTTTTTATGAAGCTTTAGGAGTCTTTGAATTATTCTGTCAGCCACAGCTGCATCAAGCGCAGTTGTCGGCTCATCGCAAATAAGGAGCTTTGGTCTTGCAATAATCGCCATTGCAATTAAGGCTCTCTGTCTCTGTCCACCCGAAAGCTCACCCGGATAAGACTCATAAATTCTGTCTAAGTCATCAAGTCCGGCATCACTAAGTGCCTTATATATAATATCTTTTACCGCTGATTTTTCAGAGCTTGAGTTTTTTGAAGCGGTGCTCAAAAGCTCACTCTGAAGCTCTTTGTGGCATCTTAATACCTCTTCAAGCTGCCAGCCAATCTTTTTTGTCGGATTGAGACTTGTCATCGGTTCCTGAAAAACCTGTGTCATTATTCTTCCACGAAGACCGCTTTTTTCTTTTTC
>CAZVBH010000092.1:0-8333 GCA_964625275.1 uncultured Lachnoclostridium sp. | reverse complement strand
CCTTGATTTAACCGGAGCGGCAGTATCCTCCTACACCTATGATGCATGGGGAAACATCACCGGAATCACCGGAGATGAAGAGCTTGCCGGAATAAATCCGTTCAGATACAGAGGCTATTACTACGATAACGAAACAGGCTTCTACTACCTAAACAGCAGGTATTATGATTCGATAACCAGAAGGTTTTTGAATGCGGATGAGACTTTATATGGCATAGTTCATGGTACAAAGATAAATTCAAATGACTTCGTATATTGTGGAAATGATCCTGTAAATAGAGTAGATAGCGAAGGACATTTTTGGGAAAAAGTACGTCAATTAGTAGTTAAAGTATGTGCAGCTCCTCTTAATGCAATAGTTTCACCTGTATTAAGACTCACTAATTTTGCGTTGGTTAAATTGGGTATTCCTACTGATAAATTAGCTAAAATATTTTTAGACATGGATGAAACAAGAAAAAATTCTGGCATTTATTATGCTAAATTTGATTGTTGGCAACAGTATATGGGATATAATAATTTATATGACATTTTATTCGCTATTGGAACTGACATGGAGTCAGAGCGATACATATTTAAATTTGCCAGTCAAACCTACTGCTTTTGGGCATGGAAAGGTGATTATATAAATTTGGGAGCAGGAGCTGAATTAGGTATATATCAATATAGTTGTTTGGGTGTATGGACAGTAAATAAGGATTTAGCATTAAATATGAACTTGAGATTATATTATCTTATTAGTAGAAATGGTAGAAAACTTATAATTAACAGGAGTGACTACACGTGGTGGATAACTGGATTTAATTCACATTATCTTTTGGCTGATGTAAAAAATTAAAAGCTATAATTACAATTGATTTAAAATGTTATAAAAAATTGTTTGAGGCTTTTAAAGAGACTTATAGCTCAAAAGAAAATAAAAATATTTCTTATGGGTATTATACGATTAAGATAACTATTTGAGGAGTTAATTATGAAAATATTCTATTTAGTAATAATGTCTATTATATGTTTGAGCTTGAATGGATGTATATTAATTTCGTTAAATTATGATGTAGAAGACACCAGTATTTGCTGTTATGCCGGACAAAATTATGTTGCTGAGATAGGTGACTACATTGTTGGATATTATGATTATGAATCAATAATTTATACTAAAAAAATTGGAAGTGATGAAATTCAAACAATACAGCTTGATAATGACGGAATCTGTTCTGTAGCTGCTAGTGATAACTATCTGTATTTAGTCTATGAAATTATAGATGAATTTAATGAGGAAGATTATTATTTGCAAATCTATGATGAAAAATTAAATTTATTGACCACTATTAATGACTTCCCTTTTTGGAAAATATCTTATTCTGATGGATATATTTATGCTATGCATAAGGAACCTATTAGTTCTGATGATTATCGTTGCGATATTTTTGATCTTTATAATGTTGATACGAACATAATAGCCAGTAAATATATTGAAGAAGCTGAATTATGGAATATTGATTTGAGTAATATAGATGAATGGCATGAACTTACAGGAGACGTAGTTGAATTGGGTGATACTACACTTTATCAATATGACGGAGAATTTTGGGACAGCTATGACTTTTATCGAAATGCAGTACCTTATCCAATGGTAAGATACGTTTCCTATATAACAAAATCGAAAAAAGATTATTATTGTAGAACCCTTTGCTCTTCAGTTGATTTTGATATTGACTCATATGAATCGGAATTTGATAAATATGAATCTGAAATATTTGACGTTATAGGGATAAATCCAAATAAAAAAGCGTATGGATTTTGCACTATACAAGATGACCAGGATGTGTATGCTATTTGCAATTTGTTTTCTGATAGATTTGGATATGCAGACCAAGACTGTAAACATTTGGAAGAAACATATTTGTTGAAGTATAATTTGGAAACTGAAAAGTTCGAAATTCAAGATGCAACAAATAAATTTAAAAATTATTTCGTAGCTTATTTTGATGGTGAGCATGTTTTATACCGCGATAATTATGATTTAGTATATGAAAATAATTTAACAGGAGAAAAAAGGGTTTTGTATTCGAGTCAATCAAAGTTGCAGACTATTATAAATGACGGAGTATTATCGGTTATAGAAACGAAAATAGAAATGGAAGGGTTAAGTTCAGACACTGAAATAAAAGTCGTTTATCTTGATAAATTATGGTAAGCTTTCATATGAATATCAAGATGAACTATATGGATATTGCAAGTTTAAAAAACATGGTGGACTTATAACAGGAAATTGTCAAAAATTAAAAATTTATTATTGGAATAATCCCAATATAGAACGTGCCAGTGTTTGCGATAATGTGATAGTTAAAATTATTGCAGTAGATTAATTTACAAAATTTATCTATATGTTTAAGTAAGGTGTATATATAATGAAAGCTAAATCTAAAAAAATATTAAAAATAATAATTGCTATAGCTGTAATTTTATTGATATTGGTTGTGATTAATGTGGTAAAGGATTCTTACAGATATACGTTATTTGAATTGATTGGAAAATCTGCAATAAGTGCAAAGGAAGATATTTACTATGATGATTAAAAAGCCCCTATTTTCGAAAATACTCCTTGCTTTTTACTGCTTTTTGTGATAGACTATCGAAATGTGGTGACTACACAAATATTCCTTGCTCCCAAACGAATTGGGGGCCAGAGACCAGAAGGAGGTGCAAGACAACTATGAATAAGTATGAATTAGTCTTAGTTGTAAGTACAAAGATCGAGGATGAGGCTAGAGCAGCTCTCGTTGCAAAGGTTCAGGATTATATTACAACAGCAGGCGGTGTTGTAACTAATGTTGATGCTAAAGAGAAGCAGAGATTAGCTTATGAAATCCAGAAGATGAAAGAAGGTTATTACTATTTCATCCAGTTCGATGCTGAGTCAACAGTTCCGGCACAGGTTGAAAGCCGTGTACGTATCATGGAAAATGTTCTCAGATTTTTGTGCGTTAGACAGGACGAAGTGTAAGGAGGTATTTCCCTTATGAACAAAGTTATTTTAATGGGAAGATTAACAAGAGATCCCGAGGTTCGTTACGCTCAGAACAACAACGCATATGCACGTTTCTCACTTGCAGTTGACCGTCGCTTTAAGAGAGATGGTGATCAGGAAGCAGATTTCATTAACTGCGTAACCTTTGGCAAGAGTGCAGAATTTGCTGAAAAGTACCTTAAGAAGGGAACAAAAATCGCTTTAACAGGTCGTATTCAGACAGGCTCATATACAAATAAAGAAGGTCAGAAGGTTTATACAACTGACGTCGTTGTAGATGAGATGGAGTTCGCAGAGAGCAAGAACAGTAACAGTAATTCGTCTGGAGCAGGCAGCTATGGTTCACAGAGCAATCATGCAGCTCCAAGCACAGCAGGTGATGGCTTCATGAACATTCCAGAGGGAATGGAAGAAGAATTACCATTTATTTAAAAGGACTATGGTCCTATTGAATTGGATTAATTAAGGAGGTAACCGACAGTGGCTATTGATAAACCAGTAAAGACAGACAAGACAGAAGCTCCTGTAAGAAGACGTATTGTTCGCAGAAGAAAAAAGGTTTGTATTTTCTGTGCAGATAAGAGCAACGTAATCTCTTACAAGGATACAGCTAAGTTAAAGAAGTATATTTCTGAAAGAGGCAAGATTCTTCCTAGAAGAATTACAGGAAACTGTGCTAAGCATCAGAGAGCTTTAACAGTAGCAGTTAAGAGAGCTCGTCACGTAGCTTTATTACCATATACAACTGATTAATAATTAGTTTAGGTAAATTTAATTAGCTGATATAAGACCATCACGAAAGTGGTGGTCTTTTTTTCTAAAGTAAAAAGCAGTGTGGCTTTTTTTGAGCAGCTTAAAAAGATATTTGCCCTTGACATAATTGCCAATTTGCAATACTATAAATAGAGTGATATGTGTATATACGGGGTTAAGATGAGTAGGCATCAATTGTCATCCGATGTATCCTCGTCGTATTATTTTAGCTGTTTAACCATATCAATCATGTATTGAAATTAATTCATGTCATATACTAAAAATGAGTGGGGTATATTGGCAGCTGGAGGGTATTTTATTATGAAAAAAAAGATAAAGAACAGAGATATTATTCTCGCAATGGTAATAGTTACAGTAGTTGTAGCTGCAATTCTTGTTATCTACAATGTAGCTTCAGCTAAGTTCAACACAACTTCATCTGATGACTCAGCAAAAATCACTTATTATGAAGTTGCTGACAGCCTTACGAACATGATTCAAAGTTCGGATCTTAAGGTTGAGTATGTTGAATCTTCAAAGCGTACAGAGCTTTATCTGATTGGTAGTGATACCTACTATGACGTTATGTATAACAATAAGGCAATCTACCTTTATGAAGGCTCTTATTCAAGCTCAGCTCTTACTGATGAAGCTAAGATATATGAAGCAGAAGAAGCAATGCGTACAGCTAATCCTTCAATTTATGTAGAGAATGTAAGTGTATTCTCTATCAATAAAAAGGGTGAGTTTGCTAATGGAGAGACTATTGAAATCAGCCTTACCGTTCAGCAGAATGGTGAAACTGAGCACAATACAGTTTCACAGGTTGTAACCTACTCAGGAAGTGAAGAGGCTGCTACTGAATAGTCAGATGGCAATCATGAAAAATTAATTACTAAAGCTTAAGATGGTCCTTTGTCAAAAGATAAAGGACCTTTTTTGTTGAGAATGATTAAAGGTTATTGTATAATGTGCGCATAGGCAAAAGTGAGCATCACGCGAGTCCGAAAAAATGAAGTTTTTTCGGAATTTTGCCGAAGCATATAAGTTCATGATATAATGAAAAGAGTACCAAATAAAGATTAATATTAAGGGAGTTTAATCTTCATGGATGCAATTAAAATTTTAGAAAGCCTCAAGGCTGGAGAGCTTTCCGTAGCTGAGGCTTATAATCAGTTAAAGCTCAGTCCCTATGAGGAACTGGGAGTCTATGCAAAGCTTGATACTCACCGAGAGCTTCGCTCGGGATTTCCAGAGGTGATTTATTGTGAGGGAAAGCCGGATGAGTATTTAAAAAATATCTTTTTTAAAATATATGAAACAAATGGTGAGGTTTTCGGTACGAGGGCCTCAGAGGGGCAGTATGAGCTTATAAAAGAGGTGATTCCTCAGATAAGCTACGACAAAATATCCAGAATACTAAAATATGAAAAACCTAATAAAGAACGAGCAGGCATGATAGCTGTCTGTACGGCAGGTACGGCCGATATTCCGGTTGCCGAAGAGGCAGCCCAGACGGCTGAATATTTTGGCTCAAATGTAACTCGAATCTTCGATGTTGGAGTCAGTGGCCTTCACAGACTCTTATCAAAGCTGGAGCTGATTCAGTCAGCCAATTGTGTGATTGCAGTTGCAGGGATGGAAGGTGCGCTTGCTAGCGTAATTGGTGGACTGGTGAGTAATCCGGTCATTGCAGTTCCAACCTCGGTCGGCTATGGCGCAGGAAAGGGAGGCTTCTCGGCGCTCCTAACCATGATTAATTCCTGTGCCAATGGAATAGCTGTCGTAAATATTGACAATGGCTACGGAGCGGGCTATATGGCGACACAGATAAATCGTCTGGCAACTAAAATTTAACCTTATCTGAAAAGTCCCCCGCTTCTTAAGCGGGGGTAGGGACTTTTCAGCATCAGTAGGAGGCTGGACTCCTACTGATGAGCCACGAAGTGGCTTTAAGGTTATGAGCAAGTAGCAAAGCGGATTGCGAATATCCGCTTTGATCCTTATCTGAAAAGTTTTTGCTTTCATCGCAAGGAATCTTTTGGATAAGGATAATAATAATCAGGCAATTTATGCCGAAGCTGGAAGAGGATGTAAGATGAGTAGAAAATTATATTTAGAATGTAATTCAGGAATTAGTGGAGACATGACAGTAGCAGCCTTGCTCGACGTGGGGGCTGATGAGGATGTATTAAGAAAGGCCTTGGAAAGCATTCCACTAAAAGGCTTTAAAATAGAAATTTCACGAGTAAAAAAGGCAGGCATCGATTGCTGCGATTTTAATGTTATTTTGGAGCATGAAAATCACGACCACGATATGGAATATCTTCATGGACATGATTATTCTGAAAATGCACTGGCCTTGACGCATGTTCATGAGCACTCGGCTCATCATCATGCCTCAGAATCAGCTTGTCACACCACTAATCATAATGAGCCGGAATCAGCTTGTCACACCACTAATCATAATGAGCCGGAATCAGCTTGTCACGTTACTAAGCAAAATGCCCCTGAACATGCAAGCACTCACGTTCATCACCATTCCCATCGTGGACTTAGGGAGATTATTGAAATCCTGGAAAAAACAGAGATGACTGAAAATGCTCGCAGACTTTCCTTGAAAATTTTTGACATACTTGCTGAAGCAGAGTCGAAGGCACATGCATGTCCAAAGGAGGAGGTTCATTTCCATGAGGTTGGGGCGGTTGATTCGATTGTAGATATAGCTGCAATAGGTATTTGTATTGACAATCTTGGGATTGATGAGGTGATTGTTCCAAAGGTTTGTGAAGGCTGTGGTACGGTAAGATGCCAGCATGGAATACTGTCGGTTCCGGTACCTGCAGTTGCAAATATAGTTGCCAAAAGCAAAATCACTCTTGAAATCACTAATACAAAGGGTGAACTTGTAACCCCGACAGGTGCTGCGGCGATTGCGGCCCTAATGACCTCGGACAGCTTGCCTAAGACCTTTAAAATTGAAAAAATCGGACTCGGTGCAGGAAAGCGAACCTACGAAAGACCAAGCATATTAAGAGCCATGATTATCAATTCAGATGATACCTTAGCTTTAGATTCTGATTCGATTTACAAGCTGGAATCAGATATAGATGATTGCTCCGGTGAAATCTTAGGCTATGTTTTAGAGCAGCTTTTTAAGGCAGGTGCAAGAGACGTTCATTACACTCCTGTTTTTATGAAAAAAAACCGTCCTGCCTGGCAGCTTAATGTACTTTGCACCGAAGATAAAATCAATGAGCTTGAAGCCATAATATTTAAGGAAACTACGACCATCGGCATCAGACGATTAAAATATGAACGTGATATCCTGCCTCGTGAAATTAAGACCGTTTCCACAATTTTAGGTGAAGGTCAGGTTAAGGTCTGCCGGCTTGGCGATATTACCAAAGCCTACCCGGAATATGACAGTGTGGTAAAGCTTTGTAAAAGCACAGGCAAAAGCTTTGACGAAGCTTACAGAGAGCTTAAGAGGGAGGCAGAAGGTGGAAAATAAAAAGATACTTTTGTTTCAGCTTAAAGGCGAAAAGAAGAAGGCAGTGGCAGCACTGACTAGAGAGCTTGGCTTTGAGCCTGTAATATGTCTTCGTGGACAGCTTTCGGAAAGACTTGCCGTAATTGCCGGCAACACATTAATTCCACCGACAGGCAGACAGTATTTTGGAGAAGGACTTCCTTCTGAAATGCTTGTGTTTTCAGGACTTACGGATTCTGAGCTGGATGAATTTTTGAAGCTGTTTAAAGAAAGACAGCTGCCACAGATAGAGCATAAGGCGGTAATCACGCCGACTAATAGCATGTGGACACCTATTGAGCTTTTTGAGGAGCTCGAAAAAGAACGTAAAAAGCTGAATTAGCTGATTAAAAAAATAAGTTTATAAAATTTTTAGCACTCAACACTTGACAGTGCTAACAATAAGTGATATAACACCCTTAGTTGATAAAAATTAGCACTGATAAGTGTGTAGCGAAGGTAAAGATAAAAGCTACACCGGTGCAGATATCCGTCAGAGGGGTATCAGAAAAAATAATTAAAGGAGGCTTTTTATTATGAAATTAGTACCATTAGGTGACAAGGTTGTATTAAAAGAAAAGGAAGCTGAGGAGACAACTCAGTCAGGAATTATACTTGCAAAGAGTGCACAGGAAAAGCCACAGGAGGCAGTTGTAGTAGCTGTTGGACCTGGTGGAGTTATTGATGGAAAAGAAGTTGTAATGCAGGTTAAGGAAGGCGACAATGTAATTTATTCCAAGTATGCAGGCACAAAGGTTAAGCTTGGCGAGGAAGAGTTCACAGTAGTTGCTCAGAAAGACATAATTGCATTAGTAACTGAGTAATCATAATTATAAGCAGAAAATATTAGATATGGAGGATTTTAATCATGGCTAAAGAAATTAAATATGGTTCAGAAGCAAGAGCTTCTTTAAAAAATGGCGTTGACGCATTAGCAAATACAGTAAGGGTAACAATAGGACCTAAAGGAAGAAATGTAGTTCTTGAGAAGTCCTACGGTGCTCCACTCATCACAAA
>CAZVBH010000091.1:0-8496 GCA_964625275.1 uncultured Lachnoclostridium sp. | reverse complement strand
GGGCTGGGAGAAGGAGGGCAATTTCACTCAAAAGGGAAGAGAATGGGAAAGACCGGCCGAAATAGAATATATGCCATCAGACGGAACAGTAGGCTTTTCCCAAAATGTCGGCATCAGAATAATGGGAGCGGCGTCCAGACGAAATTCTCAAAAAAGCTTCCGAATTATTGCACGTGAGGACTATGGCTCTAAAAATATTAAGTATTCTTTGATTTCAAATAACGAAAAATCCAATGGTACGGGTGAGGTTGAAAAATATAAATCCTTTTTGCTTCGTGATGGAGGTAATGACAATGATTATGCAAAGCTTAGAGATCCGTTTTTACAGTCTTTAGTTTCAACAAGGAGCTTTGAGACTCAACAATCTACACCTTGTGTTCTGTTTATCGATGGTGAATATTGGGGCATGTATGCTCTTACAGAAGATTATAGTGACAACTATTTTCAAAATAATTATGACATAGACAACGATAATATTATCTATATAAAGCGTGGAGAAGTTGAAGATGGTTTAGATGAAGATATTGAGCTTTACAATGAAATGGTAAACTTCATAACCGGCAACGATATGAGTATAGACTCCAACTATGAAAAAGCCTGTGAGCTTCTGGACATGCAAGGATTTATTGAATATCTTGCATTTAACCTTTACATAAATAATGAAGACAGCTTCTTTGAAAGCAATAATTGGGGCATGTGGCGAGTAAGAGATACCGACTCTGAAAATGAATATGCCGACGGGAAATGGAGAATGGCCTGCTATGATACGGAATATTCCTTAGGACTTTATAATGGAGGAGACGGCTGGAATACCAATAATATAAAAAAACAGATTGAAAAAGCAGAAGCTGCCGCAGGACAGGCCTGGTCATTGGGACTTGTTGGATCACTTCTTCAAAATGACGATTTTCAGGAAAGTCTGATTGTAACGCTTTGTGACATGAGAAATCTGGATTTCGAAAAGACAAATGCTAAAGAGGTTCTTGACTTGTGGTATCAGCTTTATGTACAGGGAGCGGCTGACACCTTTAAAAGATTTGGTCCTGATTGGATAGTAAGATGGAATGATCCGGACGAATATTATGATTCAAAGGTGTCAGAAATTTCAAAATATATTAATGGAAGATATGATTGCTTTATTGGACTGATTCAGTCAGCCTTTGGACTTGAGGATGCTGCAACTCTCACTATAGATGCTCCGGAACAGTCTTTAGGCACTATTTATGTAAATTCCGTTGCACTAAAAGAAAATCAGATTTTTAGTGGTGACTATTTTACTGATTATACAATTATTATATCTATTGATGTGGCTGAAGAAAAAACCTTATCCGGCTGGAATACCAGTGGGTGCGAAATTGTTGAGGATTTGTCTGCAGGCTCAGATCAGACAATAATAAAGGTAAAGCTTGATGGAGAGTGTACTCTAAATCCTATAATTGAATAAAAATTTAACCTTATCTGAAAAGTCCCCCACTTCTTAAGCAGGGGACTTTTCAGCATCAGTAGGAGGATGGACTCCTACTGATGAGCCACGAAGTGGCCTTAAGGTTATGAGCAAGTAGCGAAGCGGACCCGGAATATCCGCTTTGATTTGTCAGACAATTCAGACAATTTAAATGAATTTGAAAATAAATAAAAAAATTTAAAAAAGTTGTTGACAAATATAGATATCCATGATATAGTAGTCACAACAAAACAACTTAACCCTATTAAAGTTGTTAAGTAATTCAAGAAAGTGGGTACGGTCCGATGAACTAAACCAATTATTTACTTTTAAATTTACGAAAGGCGGTACGGTCCGATGAAAATATTTAAGACAATTTTAGTTCAGAGTCAACTCAAGAAAAATTAAAAGGAGGACGGTCCAATGCACAATACAGTTGCTCGTTGAATCGTAATTATTTGATAACTTAATTTTTAGGCTTTTTGAAAAAGCAGGTGAATGACAACAGGTTCGATTCAAATTGAATTGACGGTTTAACGATAGTTCAAAACCATTTTACATAGATTGTTCCAAAAATTTATGAAAGGCGGTACAGACCACCAAACTAATTAATTTATTTATTAAAGCGAATTTATGAAAGGAAGGTACAAACCGATGTACTAACCAGCTTAATTAATTAAAACGAGATTATGAAAGGTAGGTACAGACCGATGGGCTAGTCGGCTTTATTTATTAAAACGAAATTATGAAAGGCGGTACAGACCGATGGCTTAGCTGGCTTAATTAATTAAACTAGATTATGAAAGGCAGGTACACCCCGATGTACTAATCAGATAAATCATTAAAAGAATTTATGAAAGGTAGGTACAGACCACCAAACTGATTATATAATTATTAAAAAGAAATTTATGAAAGGAAGGTACGGTCCAAAGTACTAATTTAATGATAGAAAACGAATTTTGAAAGCGCTTCAGATTGAATATTTGAAGCGCTTATTTTATGCCATTGGCACCATCCTTTTCACTCCATCTTGAAATAATTTCCCAAAAGCCTTATAATAAGCCACATATATACGCGAGGTTAAAATGATGAATAAAAATAAAAAAACTACTACAGTACAGTCATCCTGTGATACCTGCACCTATTATACCTATGATGAGGATTATGAAGCCTACGGCTGCGATATCAACATGGACGAAGATGAATATATGAAAATGGTAACGGACAAGCATTATAATTGTCCTTACTATCGAAACGGTGACGAATATATGGTTGTGCGTCACCAGATGTAATAATTCGGGATAAATGTTGAGAGGTGATGAAATAAGTGAGTACATTATTAGTTATAGCATTTTTGTTTTTTTGTGGCAGCTTACTTGGCTGGATAATAGAATTGTTTTATAGAAGATTTTTTGCACCAAGCAGGAAGTGGATAAATCCGGGTTTTCTTGTCGGACCCTATTTGCCACTTTATGGCTTCAGTCTTGTGATTATGTTTTTGCTTTCATATATACCGATTAATTTCGTAGAAGAAATTTGGCTTAAAAAGCTGATTCTGTTTATTTTGATGGCAATCTGTATAACTGTAATAGAATACGTAGCCGGTCTTATATTTATAAAGGGAATGAATATTAAGCTATGGGATTATTCAAACCAGTGGGGAAACATAAAAGGAATTATTTGTCCTAAATTCTCCTTTTTTTGGATGTGCCTTAGTGCCTTTTATTATTTTGTGATTCATCCACGAGTTTTAAAATCACTATACTGGCTAGCTGATAATCTTTCTTTCTCATTTTTTATCGGATTTTTCTATGGAGTTTTTGTAATAGACTTGGTTTACTCAATGCAGATTCTTGCCAAAATAAGGAAATTTGCAATTGATAACAACATAGAAGTTAAAATTGAAGAATTCAAGGCAGAAATTAACAGAAGGAATGCAGAACGCAAAGAAAAGCATTTTGTATTGGCCTTTAAATCAAATGGACGTAGCCTTTCAGAAAATCTTAGACTTTATGCTCAAAAGACTAGTTCAAGGCTCAGTCAGGAAATTTTAAATACAATGGACAAATTGGATGAATTTAAGGATGAAGTAAAGGAAAATCTTGACCAGATAAAGGATGAAGTAAAAGAAGGCTTCGATGAAATGAAGGACAGCTATGATGACAGAAAAAAGAATGCTGATAGAAAATCTCAGAAAAAAAGCTGACACATAAAAGCTTATGAAAAGCCTGAGAAAAAAAGCTGATACATAAAAGTTTATGAAAAGCCTGAGAAAAAAACTGATACATAAATGCTGAAAATATGTTAATAAAAACTTAGAATGAATACAGCTAATAAACAAATATGAAGCTCACAGTAAGAATTACTTGCTGTGAGCTTTAAATTTATATCAGTTACATCCACAATTTTTGTCAAATTCAGGATTACACATATAGAAATTGCGACTGTCAAGATTATCCTGAACTATGCGCAAGCCTTCACCAAATCTTTGGAAGTGCACAATTTCACGTTCTCTTAAAAATTTAATTGCATTACAAACCTCAGGGCAGTCCTTGCAAAGCCTGATAATATTGTCATAAGTGGTTCTGGCTTTTTGTTCAGCAGCCATATCTTCATATAAATCTGAAATTGGATCTCCTGTACATTGAAGAGCAAGTGCATTAAACGGACTTCCGGTAGCATCACAAGGATAGATACCGGTTGTATGATTTACATAATATTTATCAAATCCACTTGCTTCAATCTGCTCAGGAGTGAGATTGCGTGTAAGCTGGCATACAATGGAAGAAATCATCTCCATGTGGCCAAGCTCCTCAGTGCCGATGTCTGTAAGAAGCCCCGAAACCTCCTTATAAGGCATAGTATATCGCTGATTTAAATATCTCATTGAAGCACCTATTTCACCATCCGGACCACCGAGCTGTGCAATGATTGCCTGTGCTAATTTCGGATTTGTTTCCTTAATATCAATAGGAAACTGAAGCATCTTTTTATATACCCACATTATTTCATACCACCTTCCCATGGCATAGGATAGGAATTCCAAAGCCACTCATTATTACTATTGTTGGAGCTGTAGGAATTAAAGCCGGAATAGCCATCCTCATACTCCTGCTGAAGTGAAGCATATTTTGCTGCATATTCATTATATAAACCTATTGCTCGTGTGTCCTCAGGATGAGTATCCAGAAAAAGTCTGATATCATCCATTGCAAAGCCTGTAAGGCTCAGCTGCATAATTAAATCTTCTCGAGACTGCATAAATATACTCAGATTCTTTTATTAATTATTTTATGAAGAAGTATAGGAAGTGTGCCCTTTCATTCTTGTCGAGCGTAAAAAAATATGATATGATAATCTGTAATAATTAAAGCTATGCAGCAAATATGAAAAATACGCATCGGAGGTTTATAAAATGCAGACAAAGCGTGAAGGCAACAAGCTTGTCGTTATTAATGGAAATGAAACACTTTGGATTGAACCATGGGGAAAGGATTCCCTGCGTATCCGTATGACAAAGGATGCTCACATGGATCCAAATGACTGGGCACTTACTGAGAAGGTAGAAGAATGTGAGCCGGAGGTTACTTTTGAAGAGGTTGATGCAACTGACCCATGGTATCAGGGAGAGGAATGGGCGAAATATCATCAGACAGCAATTATTTCAAAAATTAGAAATGGCAAAATAACAGCAACCGTTAATGGTGAAGGCTGGATTTCTTATACTAATGATAAAGGTGAAATTCTTACAGAGGAATATTGGAGAACAAGAGACAGAATTAATCGTTATGCTGTACCTTTAAGAGTTATTGGCAGGGAGTTGAAACCAATTCAGGGTTCAACTGACTATACTCTTACAGCACGTTTTGAAGCCTATGATGATGAAAAAATCTTTGGTATGGGACAATATCAGGAAAAAAATCTCAATAAAAAAGGTGCATGTCTTGAACTTTGCCACAGAAATTCACAGGCAAGTGTGCCTTTTATGATTTCTTCAAGAGGTTATGGACTTTTTTGGAACAACCCTGCAATCGGCACTGCTACCTTTGCTGCCAACAAGACTGAGTGGTATGCTAAGAGCACCAAAAAGCTCGACTATTTTATCACAGCAGGTGATACACCGGCAGATTTGGAAAGAAATTATTCTGCAGCAACAGGCCGTACACCAATGATGCCTGAATATGGACTTGGTTATTGGCAGTGTAAGCTTCGTTACAGAAATCAGGAAGAGCTTCTTGCTGTTGCAAGAGAGCATAAAAGAAGAGGCCTTCCAATGGATGCAATTGTAGTTGACTTCTTCCATTGGACAAGACAGGGCGATTTCAAGTTTGAGCCAAGAGACTGGCCGGATCCACAGGCAATGGTAGATGAGCTCAAGAGCTTAGGCATTGAGACGGTAGTTTCAGTTTGGCCTACAATAGATGAAAGGTCTGAAAATTTCGGCCAAATGGCAGCTAATGGCTATCTCGTAAATGCAGACAGAGGAAATTCCAACCACATGACATGGATGGGCAATACAATTTTTTATGATGCAACTCACCCTGGCGCTCAGAAGTTTGTCTGGGACAGATGTAAGGAAAATTATTATAAATATGGAATAAGATGCTTCTGGCTTGATGAGGCAGAGCCGGAATATGGTCCATATGATTTTGATAACTACCGTTATTATGCAGGAACTGCACTTCAGTGCTCAAATGTTTATCCGGTTGGCTATGCAAAGGGCTTCTATGACGGACTTAAGTCTGAAGGCGAGAAGGACGTGATGAGTCTTGTAAGATGTGCATGGGCCGGAAGCCAGAAGTATGGTGTTCTTACCTGGTCCGGTGACATTTCATCAACATGGAGAGCCTTCAGAGAACAGCTTCAGGCAGGTCTTAATATGTGTCTTGCAGGTATTCCATGGTGGACCTCAGATATCGGAGGCTTCCTTGGAGGAAATATTCAGGATAAGAAATTCCAGGAGCTTCTTATCAGATGGTTTGAATGGGGCGCTTTTTGTCCTGTATTTAGAATGCATGGTGAGCGTTCACCTTGGTATGAGCGTGAAGAGGAATTCATAAATGGAGTTCGTCAGCTCACAAGTGGACAGGATAATGAGGTTTGGAGCTTCGGTGAAGAAAATTATGAAATTATGAAGAAGTATCTCTTTATAAGAGAAAATCTTCGTGATTATATAAGAGAAGGCATGAAGACAGCCAGTGAAAATGGTACGCCTATCATGCGTCCGGTATTCTATGATTTCAGTGATGACTCTACCGCCTGGGAGACAGAGGATGAGTATATGTTCGGTCCGGATCTTTTAGTAGCACCGGTTATGGAAGAAGGAGCATCAAATAGAACTATTTATCTTCCAAAAGGAGCTAAGTGGAAGGATGCTTATACCGGCGAGACTTATGATGGAGGTCAGACGGTAACAGTACCGGCACCTATTGATATTATTCCTGTTATGATTAGAGATTGCAAGGATATCAAGATATATTAAAGCGGATATTCCGGGTACGCTTCGCTACTTGCTCATAACCTTAAGGCCACTTCGTGGCTCATCAGTAGGAGTCCAGCCTCCTACTGATGCTGAAAAGTCCAGTGACCCCCAAAGTTAGACTTTTGGGTGTCACTTTACACATCTTAAGAAACGGGGACTTTTCAGATAAGGTTAAAATCTTAAGAAAATCTTAAGATTCTAATAAAATAATAATATTTCTAAAATTTTCATTGAAAATATTTATTAATAGTGGTAAAGTGAGAATGACTGCTTGGGGTTTATACGAAAGCATCATTCATCTGAGCAGACAATTCAAGGTCGTGTGATTTTTTTTATCGCAGGTAGGAGGAAAAATATGGTGAAATTTAAGAAGTTTTTGGCTATCTTTGTTGCTTCTTCAATGATGCTCTCTTTAGCAGCATGTGGAGATTCAAGCAGTGAAAATGACAAAGAAAGCAAGTCAGAACAGAAGGGTGATTCAGGAGACAGCAAGTCTGTAGATAGTAAGTCTGTAGATAATATCTATGATGCACTTGCACTTGCAGGAAGTTATACTTCAGGCACTTACTCAGTTGATTGCAGTATTAAGGGCGACACTGATGGAGAAGCTGTCGATATGTCAATAGGTCTTGACGGCAAGTATAATGGTGAAAATGCTACCTATGGTTTATCAATTAAGGGATCATATGAAGATACAGATATGTCTTATTCATTCCCTGATGTATTTACACTTGCAGATGGTGTATTTTATATTGATCTCGATTCTATAATAAGTGCATTAGGCGTAGATGATACAGAATTTGGTTCATTTGGTATTCCAATGCCTGATGTTGAGACTTCAGGTACTGAAGAATTACAGACTGCAGCAACAGATTTTCTTAAGGCTGCTTTTGATGGTGTAGAAGCTACTCAGGATGGCACAGCCTTCGCTATTGAAGCTAAGGATGCAGAGACCTATCAGAAGGTTGCTACAAATGTAATGAATTACATTAATGATAATCAGGAAGATATTCAGAAGTTTTATGATAATGCTCTTGATTCTACTTCTGATTTTGATGTTGCTAAATATGTTGAGAAGCTTGCTGATTACTACAAGGATGATATTATTTCAGCTTCCGAGGTTCTTGGTTATGAGCTTTCAGAAGATGATTATGACAGCTATGTAGATGAAGCATTAGATGAGATTGACAGTGAGCTTGAAGATTTAGAGGATGAAGCTGACGAAGAAGGAATTGATCTCTTTGAAGATTGGGATGACGTAATGGACGAATTCAATGATCTTGACTGGGATGATTTCGCAGATGGCTTTGATGATGGAAAGATGGAGACTTCTCTTACAGTCGATGCCAGCGATTCTGCATACAAGTTAAGCTTTGCTTTTACTTTCGACTATGATGATATCACCATGGATGTAGCTTTAAATTATGAAATCAATGTAGAAGATGTAACAGTAGAAGCACCTTCAAATGCAGCTTCTATCACAGATATTGTTACTTATGTAATGAATAATCCTGATCTTCTTGAAGAGTTTTCAGAGCTTTATTCTGAAACAGGCTTAGGCAGCAGCTCA
>CAZVBH010000090.1:0-8575 GCA_964625275.1 uncultured Lachnoclostridium sp. | reverse complement strand
TACTGCATATACGCAATTGCAAGCACTTCAAACTTGAGGTCTTCGTAGCCTTCTTTTGCCTTAATTTCAATTACATGCTCTGCACTTGATACCTGTTCAAATACGATATTGTAGGTTGGGTTATTCCATCCGGAGGAATCACAGGCATAAATTGACTGAGTATACTCTCCATCGACATAAATGTCAACTGCTCCATAGGTGGTATCAGTTTCCGGCATTTCATGATAAAGAATTATCATTCCACGACTGTCACAGGTAAAGGTTAAAGGTTCATTATCCTCACCAGGATTATAGGTCCAGCCATCTGCGAAATCAGAAATGGAATCTCCGAAGGACCAGCTTCCGAGCTCGTCAAGACTCAAGGTCTGATTGGTATACATAGTCATATTTTTATAATAATTTTTGTAGTAAGCCTTTTCAGGTAAGGTATAATGTTCAGATTCAAAATCCATATTATAAATGGTTGTAAGGCAATACTCCAGATACTCTGTTATCCAGGTATGACCTGTAGGAGTAGGATGTGAACCATCCTTTGAATAATCTGAGAAGGAAATATTTCCTGCTTCTACTTCTTCATTCATGGAATCCACTACACTTACCATTGGAAGATCATAATAATAGCCAATTTCACTCATCCATTCCTGGCAGGTGTGACCTTCTGAGGTTATGCAGAAAAGGAGAAGGACTGCTACATCATCATTATACTCAAGAATTTTATTTATGAGGCTTTCATAGGAATTTTTATATTCGTCATCAAAGCCGTCATTTACTGCAAATTCAATCACTACTAAATCCGGATCCTGTGAGAGCACATCTCTCTCCACTCTCAGATTTCCAAGCACTGAAGGTGTTCCACTTATACCGGCATTTACATAATTAACCTCTGTCTGGAAGGTGTTTGTAATCCAGGTCTGAAATTTGTAGGCATAACATTCCGTTGCACCAACCGTATAACCGTAGGTTATTGAACCACCAATATAGGCAACAGTAACACTGTCACTTGAGGCAGCCTTATTCATAAAATTCTGCATTCTTTCGGTATTACCTGTATTAAGAAGTGACCTTTCAATTACAGACATGTCCTGTGTATATGTATTATTAATTTCTACCTTTGGTGCATCAGGATATTTATTAACCGCTGCCGTAGATGAGTCAGTATCGGCACCATCCGTATTACCTGAGGCATCAGTTGTCTGAGAAGTACTTCCACCCGCTTCAGAATTTCCTCCACATGCAGTAAAGGAAAGTGCCAGCATACTGCAAACGCAGAGTGAGGCAATAATTTTTTTAATAAAATGCTTCATAAATTAAATTTAATTATCTGCCAAAATCTGACAGATAAGTTCCTTTCACAATTTTTAAATAAGGATAGTATAACATAAGAAAATTTTAGAGGCAATAAAAAAAGGCCACAAACGTGACCTTGTTTTGAAAAAAGGAGAATGATTTTTAAATAATTTATAATTTATCTTATGCTCCTACTATACATTATAGTTATTGAAAAATTATGTATAAATCATGAAGATTTAATTAATTTTCCGTTCATATTTTAGAAACAAATCAAAGTGGATATTCGCAATCCGCTTCGCTACTTGCTCATAACCTTAAAGCCACTTCGTGGCTCATCAGTAGGAGTCCAGCCTCCTACTGATGCTGAAAAGTCCATACCCCCGCTTAAGAAGCGGGGGACTTTTCAGATAAGGTTAAATCATACTTATGAATCCCTAATATTTCTGCAGCACGACCATGAGATATAGTATTATCACTAACGTACGGATAAAGCAGTAACGCATTACGTACAAGTTCTGAATGCTTATTCTTAGGATTGATATATATTACCATTTCATCTGGCACTTTTATATTTACATCAGTCATTATATTCATCCTTTTTACTTAATCAAACATTGGTCTCTATCAAAAAATCAATTAGGAACGTTTTATAAATTTTATTTACGAATTTAAATAAGACAAAAGAGTTTTAAGATTTTGTTCATCCATCCTCTTGTCCCAGGCATCAAAACGAAACAGCATTTTGTCCGAAGAAATATACGCTTTATATCCATTTTTAAAATCAATGGTTATGTCATATTCAGCATTTTTGTCTGTAGCATCCTCAGCATTACCTATAATGTTTTGCATAATTTTTACTACTGCTTTTCTATCCTCACCACTAAGAATAACTGTTTTGCTTCCATCAGAAATACTTAACTCAGAACTTCCTATCGTAAACATATTTTCCGCATCTTCCCCGCCCTTACGATCATTTTTATTAGTTTCATTAATTGAAATTATTACAAAAGCTATTACAATTATTACTACACATAACAATAATACTGCAACATAAATTTTCTTTTTTCTATTCATATAAAGCTCCTATTTATTTAATATACTCTTTTATGCAGCTCTAATTGTTTATATCATCTGAAACTATTCAGCTTCTGTAACTTCTTCACTAGTCTCTGTAGTTTCCTCTGCTTCTTCTGATTCTTCAGCAGTCTCTTCTGCTGCTTCATCAGTGATCTCTGCCGCCTCATCAGTGGTCTCTGCTGCTTCATCAGTGGTCTCTGCTACTGCATCAGTGTTCTCTGCCACCTCATCTTCATTAGGAATATCATCTACATCTAAATCTTCACTGGTAAGAACTGCTGCCTCTTTCTTTTTCTTTCCTAAAATTACAGCTGTTACTGCTCCTGCAGCTACTGCCAATGCTCCAATAATTGTTCTTTTTTTCATGATTAACTCCTCCCAAAATAAAAATTGTGATTTTGATGTATATAAAAATACAACAAATTTCATAAGTATATAATAAAAGCAGAAAACCTAATTGTCAATTAAGAAACAATTAATTTTTCTGCTTTGGTGTATTAATTTTCTATTTTTTTTAGCATTAAAGCGAATTTTGTAAAATCATTTTACATAGCTTTAAGATTAATAGTTACTCCTTGCCATCTCCTGCTGAAGCTGCTTCTAATTCTCTGGCTGCTTTGCTGCCCGGCATTGGTGGTATCTCAGGCCAGATACCGGTATCGCCACTAAAATTCTTTTTCTGCTGTTCGCTGTAGCGAAGGATTTCATCAAGCTTTGGAACCTCTTCTGAATCTGTTCTCCAGGCTGGTTCTGTTATTTCTGCCGTAACCGGCTGAGAAGAAACCTGAACCGGGGCTGAGGCTGTGACAGCTGGTGTAGGTGCCGGAACTGATGCAGAAGCTGTGACACTAGGTGCTGTAGCTGTAACCGGTGCTGTCTGCTGTGAAAGCTTACTAAGCTTAGAGCTCCATGCAAATACTCCTGCTGAAAGTCCAAGTGAAGCCATCCTTTCTTCAGAAGCTTTTCTGGCTTCTTCTTCCTTTCGGCGAGCTTCCTCTTCGGCAAGTCTTTTTTCTTCGGCAAGTCTTCTTTCTTCGGCAAGTCTTGCTTCTTCGGCAATCCTTGCTTCTTCGGCAAGCCTTCTTTCTTCGGCAAGTCTTGCTTCCTCGGCGAGTCTTCTTTCTTCTGCAAGTCTCGCTTCCTCGGCAAGTCTTCTTTCTTCGGCAAGTCTTGCTTCTTCGGCAGCCTTCATTTCCTCGGCGAGTCTTACCTGCTCAGCTACTCGTCTTTCAATTTCCTCAGCCATATGCTTTTCATCTGCTCTACGCTGTTCTTCTCTAAGACGAGCTTCTTCAATTCTTCTTGCTTCTTCAGCTTTCTTAGCTTCTTCAGCACGTCTGGCTTCTTCGATTGCCCTCTTAGCTTCTGCCTCTGCAAATCGAAGCTCTTCCTCACGTCTTATATCTTCTCTTGCATTTTTTGCAGCCTCCTCGGCACGTCTAAGGCTTTCAAGCTGACCTGCCTCCTTTTGCTGCCTTGCAGACTCATCATACTTACGCTCTTCTCTTAGTGCCGTAAGCACTGCAGATGCCGCTGCCTGAGCAACCAGTTCATGCTGCTCATCACTGCCTTTTTCATTGAGCTCGGCAGATTCACGCTGCATTATTTTTTCTTCCAGGTCTGAAGTAAGAGCTGCAAGCTTTTGGAACATTTCAGCCATCTCATCGACCTTGGTATTAATTTCCTTCTCTTTTTGCTCGTCCTCTTTGGCATTTTCATTATTGACCGGAATTCCTTCTACCGGAATCTCCTTTTCAACTGTATAAGTTTCTACTTGAAACTCATTCTGTTTAACATGCATACCAAAGGAACAAAACATATATGCGCCCATAACTGCAAGCACATATCCAAGTCTTGAATCCATATCAAGATTTAGTCCAAGTGCTGTAGGCAGGTCTGCGACAACGCAAATACCACAGACAGTAACAATTACGCCGACCACAATACCGACTATTGCAAATTTGTTAACCTTAGTTATAGTAACAATTTTCTGTCTTTCTTCAGTTACCTTTCTGGTCTGAATGTTTTCCAAAACTTCCTGTTCATTATCCATTATGTTCTCCTCCGGCAAATCATCCTCGCTGAGCCCAAAATCCTCGCCATCATAATTATATCTGTTTTTTGTAGGTGCCAAGGGGTGGTTTTCTTTTACTTCCTTAACCACAACATCCTCAGCATTTTCTCTGTCAAAATACATAAATTAAAAATCTCCTAAAAGTCACAATTGCCCTTATTAACTAATACCACAAATCTTCAAAAAAGTCCATAACCACATATTGATTTTTACTTCATATTCTGATAATGTTAGGTTAAATGATTCTTAATACAGAATATATAATTTAGGAGGTTTGTATGCCAATTTATGTTAATCAAAACGGATACAGTCGCAATAGCATTAAGCATGCGACAATTTCAGGTGCAAATTGCTACACCCTTTATAATTCCAACAGTGAAGTAGTACTTGAGGGAACGGCTGATAATCTTAAATTTGACAAAAACAGCGGTGAAAATGTTGCTGTAATTGATTTCACAGAGGTTTGTGACTGTGGAAGCTATTATTTTATGACTTCCGACGGTACTAAAAGCTGCAGCTTTCTCGTTTCAGACTCAATTTATGATAAAATCTTGTTTGACTCCTGTAAAATGTTTTATTACCAAAGATGTGGAATCGAGCTTGAGGAAAAATATGCCGGAATCTACGGCCATAAGGCCTGTCATACAGACAAGGTATCTGTGCTTAAGGATTCTTCAAAGGTATTTGAGTGTTGTGGCGGCTGGCATGATGCCGGTGATTTTGGAAGATATGTAACTGCCGGCGCAGTAGCTGTAGCTCATCTTCTTTATGCCTATGAAGTAAGCCCTGAAGCTTTTAACATGATTTTGAACATTCCTGAGAGTGGAAATGGAATTCCTGACATTCTCAATGAGGTTCGTTATGAACTGGAATGGTTTTTAAAAATGCAGACCGAGGATGGTGGTGTATATCACAAGTGTACTTCTATGCATCATGCTGATTTTGTCATGCCTGAAGAGGATAAGCTTCCTTTTGTTGTTACTCCGGTAACCTCACTTGCAACTGCCGATTTTGCAGGTGCCTGTGCACTTGGAGCAAGAATTTACAAGCCTTTCGATGGGGATTTTGCAGAAAAGCTTGAAGCAGCTGCCATCAAGGCTTTTGAATGGCTTATTAAAAATCCGGGCTATCTTTTTGACAATCCTAAGGAATGTACAACAGGTACCTATGATGACCCATGTGATGTGGATGAAAGACTCTGGGCAAGTGCAGAAATTTACAGACTTACGGGAGATGAAAGAGCCTTAGGGATTCTTTCAAATTTAGCCTTCAATACAAAGGTCAATGTTACCGCTCTTGGCTGGTGTGACGTTGGCGGACTTGCAGCGCTTTCCGTTCTTACAGGAAGTGAGGAAATTTATCCAGCAGATCTTTACTCATATTTTTACACCGGCTGGATGGAAGAAGCTGAGAGACTTTACACGATTGCTTCCAAAAACGGATTTGAACTTTCCTTCCATCCTTTTAACTTCGGCTGGGGCAGCAACATGGGAGTTCTTTTAAATTCAATCATCTTAAGCTTTGCACACAAGCTTAGCGGTAAGGAAAAATATTTGAACGCAGCCATCACCCAGATTGACTATATTCTTGGCAGAAATGCATTGAATACAAGCTATGTTACGGGCTATGGGGAAAAATCCTTCAAAAATCCTCACAACCGTCCAACTTATGCAGACGGCATTGATGAGCCTATACCAGGCTTTGTTTCAGGTGGTCCAAACAGGCATCCATGTGATCCCGACGCAATTAGACTAATTCCTTCCGGCAGTGCTCCAATGAAATGTTATGCAGACCATTGGGGTTCCTATTCAACCAATGAAATTACGATTTATTGGAATTCACCACTTGTATTTACACTCGCATATCTTAAAGTGACTTTGTAAAAATTCTTTTCAGATTATGCGAGCTACGCCCACCACTTATAGAAGTGGTGGGCGTAGCTATTCATATAGAGCTCCTTAGTTTCCACCCCACTTGGTTTTTAGCCAGTCAATTCGTCCGTCTACAAAGCTGCAGACTGCTTTACCACTTGAAATTTTACCGGAAGAGGAGCCAAGATCATTCTTAAGGAGACCTAAATCGCTTCTTATCTGACTCGTTACTGCTTTCAAATCATCTCCATAATTTAGCTCTTTCCAACGAATTTTGACACGATTCCTAAACCAAGAGGCTTTCATAAACACAATGAACCAGGTATTGGAGCGGTCTTCACCGGCTATTTCTGGTTGAAAGGTGCAGGCATAATATTTACCTGATTTATCTCCATAATATGCCCAGTCAAAATCCCAAGGTGCCAAAAAGGTGAGTTTTTTGTAAGTTGCATCTTCACTAAAATCAACTGCCATATAAAAGCTGCCCTCACCGATATCATAATCATGTGTAAGCTCGGCAAGAATTAGCATGTCTACGACTGAATCCAGGTCAATCACTGCCTCAACAGCCTCTTCAGCCGTACTGTAGACTCCTGCCGCCGAAACAACATTATAGTCTGAGTCAAACATCATTGGCTTATCATCGTTGACTGCAGCCAGTAAAATATCGAATACTCCGTTCATATACTTTTTTATAAACTTTTTCTGAGAATCGGTTGTCGTATCACTTTTAATGGAATAAGTCTTTGCAGCCGGAACCCTACTTGTTCCCGCTATATCCTTAATGCTTTTTCCACCATAATTCATGCTGAAATATGGATGCTCTGAGGACGGATAGTTATCAAGCTCAAGGAAATAGCCAATTTTATTTGTGGTTTCTCCTTCCTCCGGCTCATAGACATCAACTCTGCCTTCAGCTGCCTGATTTTGCTCACACAGTAGATAAAGACCTTTGTATTCTCCATTGATATAGAGATTAACATAGGTACAATCTGAAACATAATACTTTCCGTCATAAAGAGCCGCTGCCAGCTTAAAGGCCGTATAATCAGGCGCAAGATTCCAGTATGTACGAAGGAGTACCCAGCTTTTGTATTTCTCTCCATTATGAAGTCCAAGCATATTATGTTTTTTCGTAAATTTAATACGATAAGGCTTTTCATTCGGATCATCTGTTGCAGTCGAATTACCTCTTACCTTGACTCCTGCCTCTGCACTAAGAATATCTTCATCATCACAGTTAAATACATCTACAACAGAGGTCACATAAGAAGACTTGGAGGTTATGGATGCTCCATCGAGTGTAGTTATATTTATTATTGGTAAGGTTTTCTTCGCTGCGAGCTTTGAATACTGTGATTCCAAATCTGCCTTTTTAGACTCATACTGACTCTGCATCTCAGCCGATGAAAATTCTCCACCGTCCTCAGCTGAGGTTTTCATATTCAACGGAGTTGGTGTCGGTGTAAGAACCTGCGTCGGTGTCGGTGACAAGGTCGGTGTCGGTGAGTTCGTTGGTGTAGGCGTGTTTGTTGGCGTAGGAGTATTCGTCGGCGTCGGTGTGTTCGTTGGCGTCGGGGTGTTTGTTGGTGTAGGTGTCGGGGTATTCGTCGGTGTTGGTGTATGCGTTGACGTTGGCGTAGGAGTATCCGTCAAGGTTGGTGTTGGAGTGATTTCCTGCTTTGTTCCACCCTTGCCATTTGATGTTACTCCTACATAAATTGCAGAAATTAAAAATGCGATAATTAAAATTACGGATATTATTCTCTTCATACGTATTTAACATTAAGTCAGCTTAAGCTTTCAAATTAGCAATTATTAATCCAAATGTTAATCACAGCAATTGTTAACTGCTTTAATTTCATTTATTAATATAAATGTTAATCACAGCAATTATTAACAGCCTTAATTTCATTTTATTAATAGCTTCACTTTTAGTTTACTAACAGCTGACCTGATTTTCCCCCCTATATAATAGTATAAGCCTTCGATAATATTTTCTCTGCATTAATAAGTAATATTAGTGACCATTCAGGTTTTCTTTGCATTAATATGCAATATCTGTGCCCTTTAATATTCTCTCTGCATTAATATGCAGCATCAGCTCCAGCTCATCTGACTCAAGTCCAAGACTTCTTAAAGTCTCAAGCTCTGTAGCCGGATTCCACATTGGATAGTCCGAGCCAAAAAGCATTCTTTCTGCCCCATAGGCTCTTATCAGCTCTTTGCTCCTTCTTTTTCCTAAATACATCATCGAGGATGA
>CAZVBH010000089.1:0-8777 GCA_964625275.1 uncultured Lachnoclostridium sp. | reverse complement strand
CTGCATACTTTCTGAAGTTCTCTGGAAGTCTTTCACTGTAGAGAACTGTAAGGTTTGGCTCTGGTGAAGGTCCCATATTTTCAAGAGTATGAAGGAAACGATAGTCATTCTTTGTAACCATTGAACGTCCGTCTCCGCCAAGACCTGCAACTTCAAGAGTAGCCCAAATTGGATCTCCTGAGAATAACTGATTGTATGATTCAATTCTTGCGAATTTAACCATTCTTAACTTCATTACGAAATGGTCGATAAGCTCCTGAGCTTCCTTCTCTGTAAGTGTACCTGCTTCAAGATCTCTCTGGATATAGATATCGAGGAAGGTTGAAACACGACCTACTGACATTGCTGCACCATTCTGTGTCTTGATTGCTGCAAGGTATCCGAAGTATAACCACTGAACAGCTTCTTTTGCATTCTTAGCCGGAGCTGAGATATCGAAGCCATAGCTTGCTGCCATCTGCTTCATCTGCTTTAAGCTCTTAATCTGCATTGCGATTTCTTCTCTAAGACGGATGATATCATCTGTCATAACACCGCAACCACAGTTAGCTAAATCTTCCTGCTTCTTTGCGATAAGGAAATCGATACCATAGAGAGCTACTCTACGATAATCACCTACGATACGGCCACGTCCGTATGTATCAGGAAGACCTGTTAAGATGTGAGCTTTACGAGCTGCTCTAATCTCTGGTGTATAAGCTGAGAATACTGCATCACTATGAGTTGTGTGGTATTCTGTAAAGATTTTATGAAGCTCTGGATCTGGAGTATATCCATACATTTCACATGACTGCTCTGCCATTCTGATTCCACCAAATGGCATGAATGCTCTCTTGAGAGGCTTGTCTGTCTGAAGACCTACAACCTTTTCAAGTGTCTTATCCTCTTCATAGAGGTATCCCGGAGCATGGGATGTAATTGAAGATACGATATTTGTATCCATATCAAGGACACCGCCCTTAGCACGTGCCTCTTTAAAAAGCACCTGGAGCTTGCCCCAAAGTATATCGGTAGCTTCTGTTGTACCTTCGAGGAATTCTTCGTTTCCTTCGTAAGGTGTGTAGTTGTTCTGAATGAAATCACGCACGTTAACTTCTTCTCTCCAAAGACGACCCTGGAAAGAACTCCACTCTTCACGATTGTTCATATCATTGACCTCCTTCTTATATAAGTCCGAATATAAATTCGGACGCTTATTTAAAATACTCATATAGGGATATAATACCTCAAAACTGCCAATCTTTCAACTAAAACGATACAAATTATTGCAAAGTTTTTGTGAAATCTGATGTCGATTTTTGGTAATCACCCTTTGCTTCTTGTTTATGATTTTATTATATGTATTTTTCGGAGATTTTCAGTAACATATGTTACGTTTTTGATTTTTTTTAAAATTTTTTTACGCCACGCTGCAAAGTTGGATTATGATTAATAAGAGAACAGTGAAATACAATTATGATATAAAACACACTGAGGTAAACAAGATGCTATAAACAGTATTTAAATTAAGCTTTGATTTTAAAAAACCTGAAGTGATATAATCACTCCAGGTTTTTTATTTCTATTTTGTCCTTCAAAACATTTATCAGATTTTCTTCCTGCATTTTCATAAGCTCTCTTGAGAGACTTGGTCTTGTCGTTCCAAGGTAGGCCGCCAGCTGTTCTCGATTCATATTCATCTTAACAAAATTATCAGAGCCTTTGGAATTGAGAAGCCAGAGGGTAATTCTTTCTCTTAGGATATTGCAGCTTAAAATATGTGCCTTCTTTATAATTTCATAATTTCTTTCTGAGAAAATACCAAGCATGTTTTTGGTAATGGTCTGATGTCTTGCACAGGCTTTTTCACAAAAGCCGTAAAAGAATGCCCAAGGGAGAAGAAGTGCTTCTACTTCCGTCGTTGCCGTTGCATCATACCAGTACTCGTCCATTTTTTCATTAAAGAATATTTCACCCAGAACATCTCCCTCTGAAACAGAAAGTAAAATATCCTGTCTTCCAGATTCAAAGTCTTTTGAAATGACTGCACTTCCTTTTAGAATAACGAACATGTATTTTGGCTTTTCAAACTGCCTGAAGATAAATTCGCCTTCACGATATTTTTTTCTGACAGCTTTGGAGCAATTAAGTATTTTTTCTATTTCGTCATTGTCGATGTCCTTGAAGATGTTGAGTTGAGAGAGAGGTGTCATTACTATTCTCCTTTAGTTTTTATTAAAGCAGCTGCAGAGGGAACAAGGTACGGCGACACAGCCTTCTACTACTTATTAAAGCCGGTACTGAGGGAACAAGGTACGGCGACACAGCCTTCGTGCAAATCTTACAATTTGCACGAAGTATGTGTCCCCAGTTGTTCTACAGTACTTTTTTAAAAATATTTACACTGTGTCCCCAGTTGTTCTACAGTACTTTTAAAAATCAGTATCCGAAGGTGGCGTCAAGTGAATCGTCATTTTCAATCCATTCACTTACGTTGATTTCTCTGTATGTGCTTTCCGTATCTCGGATGATTACCTTTTCTATTCCTGCGTTGATTATCATCTTTTTACACATTGCACAGCTATTGGAATTTTTTATATATTCGTTGGTTGAGACCTCTCGTCCGGAGAGGTAGATGGTTGCACCCATCATTTTATCTCTTGACGCACTGATTATTGCATTTGCTTCAGCATGAACGCTTCTGCAAAGCTCATATCTTTCTCCTCGTGGTATGTTTAGCTTTTGTCTGAGGCAATAATTTAAATCACTGCAATTTTTTCTGCCACGTGGTGCTCCGGAATAGCCGGTTGAAATCACTTCATCGTTTTTAACTATAACAGCTCCGTAATGTCTTCGAATGCAGGTACCTCTTTGCGATACCACATCTGCAAGATCCAGATAATAATTTATTTTATCTCTTCTTTCCATTTATGCCTCCCATAGCGTAACCTATTCTGAAAAGTCTTCATTTTTTAGTTATAATATAAGTTATATCAAAGCGGATATTCCAGGTTCGCTTCGCTACTTGCTCATAACCTTAAAGCCACTTCGTGGCCAAAATTATAAATTAATTTTCAATTCTACAGGACAATGATCTGAGCCCATTACAAATTTATGTATTGTAAAGTCTTCAATATTTTCTTTTATTGAATCTGAAACCAGGAAATAGTCAATACGCCATCCAGAATCTTTTTCTCTTGCTTTAAAGCGATAGCTCCACCAGGTGTAGGCTCCTGCCAAATCAGGATTCAGATATCTGAAGGAATCAGTAAAGCCTGCTGAAAGCAGTTCGCTAAATTTTCCTCTTTCTTCATCTGAAAAGCCTGCATTACCTCGATTTGTCTTAGGATTTTTCAAATCTATTTCTTCGTGAGCTACATTAAGGTCTCCACAGAAAACTACCGGTTTCTTTTCGGAAAGCTCTAATGCATAGGCTCTGAAATCATCCTCCCATTTCATTCTGTAATCTATTCTCTTCAGCTCATTTTGCGCATTAGGAACGTAGCCACAGATAAAATAAAAGTTATCATATTCAAGAGTTATCAGACGTCCTTCATGATTATGCTCGTCCACATCCATTCCATATTTAACACTTAATGGTTCTTTTTTTGTAAAGACGGCAGTTCCGGAATAGCCTTTTTTCTCAGCATAATTCCAATACTGAAAATAACCCGGCAAATCCAAATCTATCTGACCTGCCTGAAGTTTTGTCTCCTGAAGGCAAAAGATATCAGCCTGTGCTTCGTTGAAGAAGTCCATGAAGCCTTTACCCATTGCAGCCCTGAGGCCATTTACATTCCAAGAAATAAATTTCAAATTACTCATTCGTTTCTCCTAAATAGTTAGATACTTAATTTATCTGTAATAACCTGGTTAAACCAGGGCGTTTGGAATTATAATCAGAAGTATCCAAACAGACATTGGTTATTATTTTTTCAAACCTATTACAAACCAATTAGGCTTAAATTTTAATATCAGATGCTGTACTGATCACCGCTCTCAGCCTGCCACTCCATCATATCAGCCAGGGTAATGCTGTCTACCACTTCATTTACGGCTGCATAAATTTTCTTATAAATTCTTACAGTTACACAGCCATCCATTTTCTCACATTCAGGACTTCCTACTGAAACGCAGTCAACCGGTGCGAGATCACCCTCAGTAAGTCTTAAAATCATACCTACTGTATAAAATTCAGGCGGATTAGTTAAGATATAACCTCCCTGTGAGCCTCTTATGCTTCTAACGTAACCGGCTTTGTTAAGACCGGATATTATTTGTTCAAGATATTTTTCTGATATGCCCTGTCTTCTTGCAATATCTTTAAGACTTATAGGCTCGCCTGTATTATAGGTTGCAAGGTCCAGCATGAGTCTTAGAGCATATCTTCCTTTAGTTGAAATCTTCATTACTATTACCTCCTGTCATATATTCGATTTATATCAGCAGAAATTTGCCCTCCTGCTGAAATTGAAAACATACTCACCAAAAAGGTGAATACTGCCGCAAAGACAAAAATCAATTTTTTAATAGTTATCCAGGAAATTGTGGCGTCCTTCCCGGTCCTTATATTCTATTATGGTATTTAGCTGAACATTTTCCACACTTCTGAAAATGTTCTTTTCGACCACCGGATTAGTCTTTTTAAGCTCTTTTATAAGCTCCTTTACCTCGGCTCTCTTTGAACCTTTTTCCGTTCCTCCACAGGAAGCACAGCTTTCTGTAAATCGACATGCACACTGAATAAAATGAAGTTCATTATAATCACGCCAGGCAATTATTGATTCTTCCCTTATAAGATAAAGTGGTCTTATAAGCTCCATTCCTTCAAAATTTGTGCTGTGAAGCTTTGGCATCATGGATTGTATCTGACCACCCCAAAGCATACCCATGAGAATTGTTTCAATTACATCATCAAAATGATGTCCAAGGGCAATTTTGTTACAGCCAAGTTCTTTGGCTTTGCTGTAAAGATAGCCTCTTCTCATTCTGGCACACAGATAACACGCCGAGCCCACCTTTATGTCTGCAACAGAGTCAAATATTTCTGTTTTAAAGACGGTTATTGGAACATTTAATATTGCAGCATTATTTAAAATATTGCGATAATTTTCTTCATTATAGCCAGGATTCATGACGAGGTAAACAACCTCGAAGTTTTTCTTTCCATGACGCTTAAGCTCCTGAAACAGCTTTGCCATCAGCATGGAATCTTTGCCACCGGAAATACATACTACAATTTTATCGCCATCATTGACCAGCTCATATTCATTAATTGCTTTTGTAAATTTAGTCCAGATTTCTTTTCTGAACTTTTTAACTATGCTTCTTTCTGCCTGAGCGCATCTGTCCTGCTTTTCTTTATCATCATTTGCAAGCTCATTTATCTTAAAGCGAAGATAGGAACGATAGCCTCCTTCAATACTGTAAGCTTCATAGCCCGAATCAACAAGCTCGTCTGTCAGTTCCTCACTTATCTGGCCAACATAACAAAAAAGATATACAGGCTTATCCTTTGGTATTTCTTCCATTCTATCGTAAAACTCTTCACTGTAAATATTTACAGCTCCGGGAATTGACTCTTTTTCAAAATCAGCCGGTTTTCTGAGATCAATAATCGTCTTTGGCGATTTAATCTCTAAAAGCTCAGAAATTGAAATTTTATTAAAACTCATTTATAAATTGTTCCTCCAAAAGTATGAAGTCATTTGTCTACTTTTATGACTGTTCCACCACCGACAACATTGTCACCGTCATAAAGAACAACTGCCTGTCCTTTAGTTATTGCACGCTGTGGATTGTCAAATACAACATGAATAGTGTCATCGGAGGTTTGAGTAACTGTAGCCCAATCCTCTTTTGCCCTATAACGCACCTTTGCCTTTACTCGCATCGGTTCTTCAATTCGTTCAACGGAAATCAGATTAATATCATTTGCATAAAGCTCTCGTGAAAACAGCTCATCATTTCTTCCGAGCATAACCTGATTTTTATCGGTGTCCACATCCATTACATACATTGGTTCTTTTAATGCCAAGCCTAAGCCTTTTCTCTGACCAATGGTATAACGAATAATGCCCTTATGGGTTCCAAGCACCTCACCCCGGCTGTTTACAAAATTCCCTTCAGGATAAGCTTTTCCTGTAAAGCCTTCTATGAATTCTGCATATTTGCCATTTGTAACGAAGCAGATATCCTGGCTGTCATGCTTTCTGGCATTAACAAAGCCATTTTTCTCAGCGACCTCACGCGCCTCCATTTTTGTCATTGTTCCAAGTGGAAACTGAATATGGGCAAGCTGATCCTGAGTAAGTGAATACAGGACATAGCTTTGATCCTTTGTATCATCAACAGCTTTTTTAAGCATATATCTGCCCTTGGCTTCATCATAGTAGGAAATTGCATAATGACCTGTTACTACATAATCATAATCCAATTCCTTGGCACGCTGAAAAAGTTTGTCAAATTTCAAATAACGATTGCATTCAATACATGGATTGGGTGTCATTCCATGCTCATAGGCACAGATAAATGGTTCAATAACCTTTTCCTTAAACTTATCTGCAAAATTAAAAACATGATATGGCATATCAAGTCTGTTTGCTACTGCACGTGCATCTTCTATATCATCAAGACTGCAGCAGGTATGTTCTCTGGTAAGCCCTACATCCTCATTATGAAAGAGCTTCATTGTAATCCCCATACATTCATAGCCTTGTTCCTTCATAAGATAGGCTGCGACACTTGAATCAACTCCGCCGCTCATTGCTATAATTGCTTTTTTCAAATTAGTTTCCTTTCAAGCCAGATGAATATTTTTAAAAATTTTCTTTTTCATAATCAGTAAGCTCTGCCAAATAGCCGGCCTTACCAAGTGCTTCCTCAATTTCATTCAAAATTTCTTCGCTGTCCGCAATAATGGTATGAAAATGATAGCCAGCCGTAACATTTAATAGTGGAGTAGATTTTCCTGACTCCAAATCGTCTACAAATTTCTTGGCATCTCTTCTGCTTTTAATATTTAATGGTGCCGAAATTCTTCCATAGGTACGATGATTGACGAAAACATCTTTGACAGTACCACCAAGATCAACAACCAAGGAAAGCTCATCATAAACCTGTTCGGCTGTATGATTTACTTTTATAATTCTGAAAGAACCCTTTTCCTTAGGGGCATTGTCAATATCATAACCCTTTGAGGTAGAAATAATGTCAATTCCTTCGCTTCTCAAAAGTGCCATGTCCTGAACAATGACCTGTCGGCTTACATTCAGTTTTTTTCCGAGTTCACTTCCGGAAATGGCTTCGGGTGAATTTCTTAGTATTTCAATTATTTTTTTCCTACGCTCTGAACCTTTCATATAATTAGTCCTTTATCAGTATTTTTATAGGATTACTCTCTTTAATGAACCAAAAATTTCCCACCTTCCACTTTAAAAGCCGGTGGGGCATTTCTTATAAGATTATATTTTACAACATTTAATGATTATTGGCAATAATGCAGTTCACAAAATTTCTTTGCAAATAATCTGCATAAATGGTATACTTCAGTTGATTATGACAATTGGAGGTTTACCGATGGAAGTTCAAAAGCGCTATGGCCTTATTGGCGAAAAGCTTGGGCACAGCTATTCTAAAATAATTCATGAAAAAATTGCTGATTATACATATGATTTAATTCCTTTAAGTCATGAGGAATTTCCTGTTTTTATGGAAAAAGCTGAATTTTCAGCCATTAATGTTACAATTCCTTATAAGCGTGATGTAATTCCTTATCTTGGCTACATTGATGAGGCTGCAAAAAAAATAGGTGCAGTTAATACAATAGTCAACAAGGACGGTTGTCTGCATGGTTACAATACTGATTATTCGGGCTTTCTTTATACTCTCAGAAAAAATGATATTATTGTTACAGGCAAAAAGGTACTTGTAATTGGCAATGGTGGTGCGGCCAAGGCCGTTATCGCCGCATTAAATTCGCTTTCGCCTGCTTCTCTTTACATCGTGAAATATAAAATTGAAGAGGGTACAATTACTTATGAGGAAGCTGCAAAAAATCACTCTGATGCAGACATTATTGTAAACACCTCACCTGTAGGTATGTTTCCTAATATTGATAATTCGCCAATCGACCTTACTCCGTACAGTAAGCTCTCGGCTGTAGTTGATATTATTTATAATCCGGATGTAACGAAGCTCCTTGCTGAGGCAGCTGCAAAAGGCGCAAAGGCGGTTAATGGTCTTCAAATGCTCGTTGCTCAGGCTGTATATGCATGTGAGCATTTTCTTGATACACATTTTGATGAAGAGCTTATAGATAAAATTTATCAGGATATTCGAAAATAAATTTATGGATAAAAATTTTGGTCATAAAAAATCCCTTGCTTAAAAGCAAGGGATTTTTAATTTAGCTTAATTATACTCTCTTAAGGTATTCACCTGTTCTTGTATCAATCTGGATTACTTCACCCTGATTTACAAATAATGGTACATTTACCTGAGCTCCTGTCTCAACGATAGCAGGCTTTGTAGCACCTGTAGCTGTATCGCCCTTAAAACCTGGCTCTGTATCAATAATTTCAAGCTCTACAAATAATGGTGGCTCTACTGAGAAAATCTGTCCTGCATGAGACATCATCTTTACCATTTCATTTTCTTTAACGAACTTAAGTGCATCGCCAATCTGGTCTTTTGTAAGTGCAATCTGATCAAAGGTTTCTGTATTCATAAAGTTATAGAAATCTCCGTCATTGTAGAGATACTGCATTTCTGTTCTTTCGATATGAGCCTGTGGGAAC
>CAZVBH010000088.1:0-8790 GCA_964625275.1 uncultured Lachnoclostridium sp. | reverse complement strand
TTTACGTTCTTACAAAGGACGAGGGTGGCCGTCATACACCATTCTTCAACAACTATCGTCCACAGTTCTACTTCAGAACAACAGACGTAACAGGTGTTTGCGAACTTCCAGCAGGTACAGAAATGTGTATGCCTGGTGATAACGTAGAAATCACTGTTGAACTTATCCATCCGGTAGCTATGGAAGAGGGTCTTGGATTCGCTATCCGTGAGGGTGGACGTACAGTAGGTTCAGGTAAGGTTGTTACAATTATCGAATAATTAGTTAGTTGCGAAAGCAATAAGATAAGGGCTTCTGGATTTTGTTCCAGAAGCCCTTTTTATACTTAAACCACAATTATATTGAAAATGTATCATAATTATGGTATGATTCGAATGATTATTTGCAAAAATAGATGTTTTTTATTAGGAGAATTGTTATGCAGGTTTCCGTTATTGTGCCAATTTATCAGGTTGAAGATTATCTTGATGAAACTTTGCAATCAATTTCTCGCATAGCCGGACTTGAATACGAAGTGTTGATGATAGATGATGGCTCAACAGACAAATCAGGTGAAATAGCTAAGGGCTATGCAGTAGCACATGAAAATTTCATTTACAGAAGAACAGAAAATCAAGGGGTATCAGCAGCACGCAACAAAGCCATATCAATGGCAAGTGGTGAATATATAGCCTTTTGCGATGGTGATGATATTTTCCTTAAGGGAGGACTTCTGGGTTTATATAATGCTGCCAAAGCCGAAGCTGCAGATTTAGCCATAGGTCAAATAATTGAATATAACATGACAGGATTTTGCCGCTATGCTGCTGCTACAAGATTAGGTAAAAAACGTAATATTGCGAAAAAAGATTTAGATCTTCTTTGGACATTTATGATATCAGGTAAGCTTTATAGAAGGGAATTCTTACTTGAAAATAATTTGAGTTTTCCACCGCTCAAATATGCAGAAGATGCAGTCTTCTTTATGGATTGTGTTTACAATGCAAAAAAGATAACGGGCTATGATGGTGGAGTATATGGTTACAGAAAAAGAATATCTGCTAAGGAACTGTCTGCAACACAGACCTGCACAAATGTTATGTGGAGTGATTTTATCACTGCACAGCGTAGTGTTGAAAAGCTGTATAATAAATATTTAAAATCTGAGCTGACAGTAGATGAACAAAAGGACTATGAGGACGAGCTTCATTTTAAAATAGCAGATAATATACTTAACGGATTTTGTAGATTTCATTGGACCTGTAATGCGGATTTACGTTATGAAATTTGGGATAATTACAATAAGTATGTTGAACTTTTAAGTGAAAATAGAATTACATGCTTACAAAATAAAAACATTCAGACAGAAGAATTGAGCTACAGCTTTAACAGAGTCGTTATAAGAATACGACTTGCAATCGTTATTTCGGATGAGATGTTTAGCAAAAGAACTGCTGATGATGAAAAAGCCAGAAAATTGACCTTGTTAATGAATTCGATATATGAACAAAAGTGGATACCTTTTAAAGTAGTAATCGAAAAGAGGCTGTGGCAATTAATTGAAGATAAGCTGGACAGACCTGAGAATTTGGAGGTCGTGGATAATATATCTGACAAAGCTGTGAATTATCAGTCAGCCTATACTTTGATTTTACGAAGACCGGTAATGCTTGGTACAGATGCACTTATTCATGCTTTTAGATACATGAAGAACAATCCTAATTGTAGGACCTTGTATGCATGCAATATTTCCAATAAGAGATTAATATCATCCTTGACATCAGTTTCATCTGACAAAAGTATGTTGATGGGAAGAATAAGCTGCAGATTGCAGGCATATTTATTACCTCTGTTTAAGGGATTGGCGTCAGTAGCTTTGATAAGAACAACCGGAGGCAGCAAGACTAAAGTGGAGCCGGCATTTAGAGCTGTAAAGCTTTAGATTTGCAATAATATTATGAACAGTGACGCAATAAATAATAAAATTGAATTTGACACCTTGGTTAATATATCATTGACTCAGGAGGGCTTTTTGATAGAGGGTTATAAAGAAGCCTATAAGTCCAATTATCTGAGTAAGCTTGTAAAGTATCCTACGGCTAGTGATTTAAAATCCGGATATTTTATTGTAAGAGCTGATGGTAATCCACAGTTTTATTTTAGTAAATGCTTTCCACTTAGTGAACGGTTTTCAAAATCGTACGCAATAATCGGAGATTGGATTATATTAAGAACCACCGGTGGCATTGAAGTAATCAGATATTCAAAAGCAAGCCACTTCAAGCTGGAAATGAGATTGTGGGGAAATTATTTTGCCTTACATGGAAGGGTTGAAGCCAGGGCGTTGATTTTACGTACAATATATTATATTTTTTACTATAATTATAGGAAAAACAAAAAGAAGCCGATAATTATTTTCTCTGACAGAATTAATAAAGGTGGAGACAATGGTGAAGAGATGTTTCTTTATGCTTTAAATAATCATAAAGCTGAAGCAGATGTCTTTTTTGCAGTAAATAAAAATAGTGAAACCGCTGCCAGACTGAAAAATTATGGAAAAGTCATTAAGCCTAATGGCTGGAAATACAAACAGCTTTATTGGAAGGGTGCTATAATGGTATCATCTCAAGGAGAGGATTGGATTTTTAGACCATATAAGGGCTATACTGAAGGCTTTAAGGATTTAAGCTATAATACAAAATATGTATTTTTGCAGCATGGCATCACTAAGGACGATTTGTCTGGCTGGCTAAACATGGCGAATAAAAATATAAGTCGCCTGATTACTGCAACTAACTTTGAATATCGCTCTTTTACAGAGGGCGATTATGGCTATGACAACAGACAGGTTAAGCTGACAGGCTTCCCAAGATATGATCGTCTTGAAAGCAAGCCGGAAAAAATCATTACTATTGCGCTTACCTGGAGAAATTATTTGGTGGAAAATCTTCAAAAAAACGGAGACAGACCACTTAAATCAGGCTTTGAAAATACGACCTATGTAAAAATTTTAGAAGCCCTGCTTTGCAGCCCTGAAATTTGTGATATAGCTTCAAAATATGGTTATCAGCTTCAGTTTATGTTTCATCCATGTGCTGAAGCACTTAGACCTTATTTGGAAGAAAAGTGTGATAGAAGGATAAGGCTGTTGCCATATTCAAAATCATATAATGAAATTTTTTCTGAAAGCAGCATTCTGCTTACGGATTATTCATCAGTAGCCTTTGATTTTGCTTATCTTTATAAACCTGTTATGTATTTGCAAATGGATGCCGATGAATTTTTTAGTGGCACTCATATGTATAAAAAAGGCTATTTTAATTATGAAACCGATGGTTTTGGTGAAGTTATAAATGATTTAAGCCAGTTAAAAACTAATTTGTCCTTTTATTTGGCAAATAATTGTGAATTGAAACCCATGTATAGGGAAAGAATAGATAAGACCTTTGCTTTTCACGATAAAAATAACTGCAACAGAGTGTGGCAGCAGATAATGGAACTTATATAATAATATGTAGGAGAAATGACTTGAAAATAACATTTTTTATTCATTCAACAAATAACGAAACAGATAAGCTGACTATTGATAGCATTAATCAGTCTTTTTTAAATCCCGGTGCAGTGTCTGAAATTATCAAACAGCCTGAAGGTGCATCACTTGAAAAGATTATAAATCAGGCTTCCGGAGATTATATTGTTTTTTTTGAAAGCGGATGCTTATTAGAAGGTCAATGGTCCGAAGCAGAGATGCTCGAAGATATTTATAAAATACCTAATACAATAGGAGGTAGGGCAATAGTAAATATTGACAACATCTATAAAAATATTGAAAATCACTGTACTTATGTTTTTAAAAAAGAAGCCTTAAAAAATTTAAAGCTTTACAGCACCACTTTATTTTGGCAGCTAAAGGAAGCAATTTTTAAAATACTTGATAACAAAGCTACTATAGCTGTTACAGATGGAGTATCCGGAAAGTTTACCACATTTTCTTTAGAAAGAGAAAAGCAATTTGAAAATAATGAGGCTGTAGTTACTTTTGTTAATAATGTAATCTACAAGCTTGCCAAGGATAATGGTGAAACAGGTGGCTTTAACTGGGAAAGAAATTTGGTCGTTTCTTATTTTGCCATTCTTAAAGATTTGGTTTATAAAATGGGAAGTGAAAGAGAGCTTCAGCTTTTAAAGGATACTTATGCATTTTTGGAATTGGTTAATGAAGACTCAATTATGCAGTTTTCTAAATTTACAGCTTCAGAAAAACTATTTTTCCTAAAAGAAAAAAATAGTACTAAATTAAAAAGATTAGTTGAAAATGGAGATATCCTTTATTTTCACGATTCAAAATACTTAACCTCAGAAGGAAATCTTCCTATCACCTTTCAGTTTATCAAGGTAGAAGAGGATTATATAGAAATTGAAGGTTCAGTTCCTTACTTAGAGGCTGAAAACAAACCAAAGTTTTGGGCCTATGTTAATGGACAAAAGCTTCCTATAACTGAAATGGAAAAATGTATGAGCCAATTTTGGAATGGAAAAACTGTAATTCCAAGAATTGGATTTTGCTCAAAAATTCCGATTCCACATGCAGATAAGGTGAAAATATCATTTGTATCTGAAGTTTGTGGAATGTCAATTATAAAAACCAATCTTAGATTTAATAAATTCACTCCATTGTATAATGATAGTAATACTGTTTTTTATGTGAATAAAGGATGGATTTTGACTGCTGATAATTCTACAGCGAGTCTTATGCTTTCAAAAGAATCGGAGAAGGCTATAAAGGCTTGCGAAAAGGCCTTTGAAGCAGAGCTTAGGACAGCCGATTTTAAGGATGCGATTAAAACCATATTTAATTACAAGCTTGTAAAATTTGTGAAAAAGCATAGTAAAAACAGAATTTGGCTCATATCTGACAGAATAAATAGAGGTGATGATAACGGAGAAGCTTTCTTTAAATATTTGTCAGATAATAAAAATAAGCTTAAGGATGTTAAGTACTATTTTGTTATTCAGAAAAATTGTCCGGATGCTGCTCGCGTTAAGAAGTATGGCAAGCTTATAGAACCGATGTCTTTAAGACACAAGCTTATGCATTTACTGAGTGAATATGTTATTTCGTCACAGGGAAATGATCCGGTAGTAAATCCGTTTAAAGGAAAGCAAAAGTTTTACAGACCATTGCTGCAGGATAGCAAGTTTGTATTCCTACAGCATGGTATAACTAAGGATAATCAGTCAGCATGGTTGAACAAGTACAACCGAAATATTTATGGACTTATTACTTCAACAAAGCAGGAATTTGATTCAATGATGGAGTATGATTATTATTATACTCCTGACAGAATTTGGCTGACAGGTATGCCTAGATTTGATCTTCTTTATCATGATGAAAGAAAGTATATTACCATCATGCCTACATGGAGAAAATCTCTTATGGCAGGCTCGGATCCTGTAACCTCAATTTGGCTTAAAGGTGATAATTTTGACAGCAGTGAGTACGTTAAATTTTATAATAAGCTTTTAAATAATGAAGAATTTATTGGATATTGTAAAGCTAAGGGCTACACCCTGTGCTTCATGCCACATCCTAATATTGCGCCATATGTCTCCGGCTGCTTTAAAAAGCATAAGGATGTTATATTTGTTGATGCAGAAAAGACTTACAGGGATATTTTTGCAGAGACAGACATAATGGTCACAGATTATTCCTCCGTAGCCTTTGATTTTGCCTATTTAAGAAAGCCTATAGTTTACTGTCATTTTGACAGAGATGATTTCTTCAATGGCTCACATTCTTATACAGAAGGATACTTTGACTACGAACGTGATGGGTTTGGACCTGTATGCCTTGATGTAAAAACCACAATTGATACAATTAAGAGTATGATAGAGTCAGGCTGTAAAATTGACGATGAATATCGTGCTAGAATTGATAAAACCTTTGCCTTTTCAGATAAAAATAGTTCAGAAAGAGTATTAGACAAATTGTTGTGATTGACTTAAGGGGAGTTCTATGACTACTAAATATGATAAAAACAGTTCGATGGCCTTGAAAGGGATTGCAATCATAATAATGATGTTTCATCATTGCTTTATGACGGTAGATAGATTTGAAAACTATTCTGTTAGTTCGTGGCCGTTTAATATTGAAACTATTGCAAAAATTTGTAACATGGGAAAAATTTGTGTTGCTATATTTGCATTTATTTCGGGCTATGGACTTTTGATGAGTTATAATCGAAAAAATATAAATGCTTCTAAATGGGTATATTCCAGAATTATTAAAACTCTTGGTGGTTTTTGGATTATTTCAGCATTATCAATGATTGTATGTCAAATTATAGATGGAAGAGTTAGCGATGTTTATTATAGAAATGTTGAATTCATAAAAGGAACAGTCTATTTGATAACTGATTTTTTGGGATTGTCTTCATTGTTTAATACACCAACTTTGTGTGGAACCTGGTGGTATATGAGCATTGCAATTGTATTCATTGTAATGGTACCTTTATTGGCAAAGTTTCAAGAAAATTTATGGCTTGTGTTAATTACAGTAATAATTTTGCCACGAATTTTAAATGCTGATATTTTAGGTAAAAGTAATTTCGCATCATTTTTTTCGGCTTTTATTATAGGTATGATTGCTTTTAAATATGATTTAGTAAATAGATGGTTGCAAATATGGAATACCGGAATAAAAAAAGTACTTAAGTTTATAATTATGATTGGTGTGCTATATATTTGTTATTTGCTTTATACTCAAACTTCAGCTGTAACTTATTGTGAATTGAGATGGGGGTTGATTCCCTTCGTATTTATTTTGTTCTTTGTGGAATTTATAACAGACCTGCCGTTAATAAAAAAGATATTGTATTTTATAGGAAAGCATTCAATGAATATATTTTTAATACACACGTTCTATAGACAGTATTATTTGAAGGATTTTATATATTCATTTCCTCATGTAACAATTGTTGTTTTTGTGCTGCTGTTGATCTCTTTAGTTACATCAGTTTTACTTGAAGTTTTCAAAAAGATAATAAAATATGATGAATGGATTAAAAAGCTTTGTGATATGATTAATGCGAAAACCTAATGATTCTTCATAAATTAATAATTGATTTGAAAGTACATGATTGCAAAACGAAAGCTTATAGAGTATACTAAACTGGTTGAGGTGTGCGAATGGAAAAAACAAATGTAATGAGAGTCTTGGACTCTAAAAAAATAAATTATAAAGCCTATGATTATTCTTCATCAGGCACAACCGTAGGTACCGAGGTCGCAGCAATACTTGGTCAGAATCCGGCTCAGGTTTTTAAAACCCTGGTTACAACCGGAAAAACCGGCAAAAATTATGTTTTCGTTATTCCGGTCGCAGAAGAATTGGATTTAAAAAAAGCTGCTAAGGCGGTAGGAGAAAAATCAATAGCAATGCTTAAGCAAAAGGACTTACTCCCACTTACGGGCTATGTTCATGGTGGTTGTTCTCCAATAGGAATGAAGAAATTTTTTACAACAGTAATTCATGAAAGTGCAGCCGGTTTTGATTCCATATTTTTCTCTGCAGGAAAAATTGGATATCAGGTAGAGGTTCCGTATGCTGAGTTGGGAAAGGTTATAAGGTTCACAACGGGAGACATAATAGTTACGGATGATAACGAGGAAGTATGATAATGTACGAAGATGATTTTGAATTAAATAAAAGAAAAAGTAAAAATACAATGACTGAAGGCACTGCCTCCAGAACCACAAAAAATAGCACTGCTACAAGAAGAAATGGTACAGCTGCCAGAAATAATGGTGCAGCCGGAAGAAGTAATGTGGCGAGTGGAAGCACGACCAGACGAAGCTCTGCTGAGGGAGGGAATGCAACCAGACGTAACGCTACGACAGGTGGAAGCACAGCCGGAAGAAGTAATGTGGCGAGTGGAAGCACAACCAGAAGAAATACTACTACAAGTGGAAGTATAGCTAGAAAAACTAATGCAGCAGGTGGAAGTGCAACCAGACGTAACACTACGTCAGGTGGAAGCACGACCAGACGAAGCACTGTGGCAGGTGGAAGTACCACCAGGCGAACCGGAGCTGGTACAACCGGCAGTAATAGGACTAGGAGCTCTGCCTCAAATGCAAACAGGAGCTCTGCTCGAAATAATGCAAGAAGCAGTCAAGAAATGGATTTAAGAAGAAAAAGAAATAAAATGGTAAAATCAAGAAATATGGTTTTACTTATTGGAATCAGTCTGATTGCGATTTTTTTAATAATTGGAGTGACCTATGCTGTTATTAAATTAAAGGCCGGCACAGGTAATCAGTCGGCAAAAAATAATACGACCGTTACCGGTACAGCTTCAAATAATAGTGATTCTTCAAATGGCTCCTCTGGCAATTCCGGGGGTGATGGAGCTGCCGCTGTAACTGCGGAACCTACAGCAACACCGACACCAACCATAGAACCGACCGAGGCAAAGATATTTGCCTGTGGTGATGATTTGATTCATGCAGGAGTATATAATTCGGGACTTCAGGACGATGGAACCCATGATTATACCTTCCTTTATGATAATATTGCTTCGTATCTTGAAGAAGCAGACCTAAAGGTTATTAATCAGGAAACAATACTCGGAGGAGATGACCTCGGACTACAGTCTTATCCTCTGTTTAACTCACCTACTGCAATTGGTGATGCGCTCGCGGATGTGGGCTTTAATGTTGTGCTTCATGCATCAAATCATGCCTATGATATGGGAATTGACGGACTTCTTAATTGTGTAAGCTTTTGGAGAACCAATCATCCTGATGTAA
>CAZVBH010000087.1:0-8821 GCA_964625275.1 uncultured Lachnoclostridium sp. | reverse complement strand
CAAAGTAGGCTGCAATCATATTTGCAGTGATAGATTTTCCAAAACGGCGAGGACGGCTGATGCAGACATAACGCTGTTCAGTATTAATTACCCGATTGAAGAAGTTAATCATATCTGTTTTATCAACATAAAGATCAGAATTAACAACTGTATTAAATTCTTCGTTTCCACGATTTAAAAACATTCCCATATAACACATCTCCTTCATGCTACGTCAAATTTCTGCCATAATCTTAATGCCACTTCGATAAGGTTAATTATCAACTAGTTATTAAATCATAACACAAGAATTTACAAATCGCAACCCAAGGTTGTTTACTGTTATTGGATTAATGAGTAAACGTAAATATGTTTACTCATTAATCTTTGATAAAATTGTAAGATATGACTTTTCGGTAGGAACTACTTTGATGTAATTAAATATACTAATGTTACAAGGAAATCATTTTCGTTTAGATTCTGAGAATATAGTGAATATCCCGTTTTACCAATCATAAATTCAGCATGAAAGCAAACATTTCCTATATCATCTAAATAGCTGCAAAGCATAATATCTGTTCCAGCTATTTCTGAGCTTACCATATCTGTGGCATTTCCCCAATTGCCATTATCTTTAAGACGAAATGGTGCTGAAAGCGGAATATTATTATTGGCGAGCTCAATGTTTATACTTTGTGATGAAGATTCATTTTCCCAAGTGAAAACGTGACTTGAACATTCCGAGCCATCTCCAAAGTAATATATACCATAGCGCTCATTATTAACTTCATTAAATCCATCCAATATTTTTGATAAATCTAATTCTGGTACATTATAATGTTCAAGTAACTGAGATCGTGTCATTTCAACAAATAAATCTTCGACAAGTGCATAATATGCACCTATTGGCTGCTCGGAGAGTTTATTGATATTGATGTTATCATTTGAATTTATCACATAGTTATTATTAGCTTCTGTAACATCATTGACCTTAGCTGTATCATTTTCATTACTATCTTTGGTGTCTAAGTTATCGGTAGTTGATGTTGGGCTTATCTTTTCATCAACTAATTTTAAGTTATCATCTGCATGTTCATAGCTTGAATTTTTAGAATTAATACTACAAAGGACTACTACAGCTATAATAGCACAAAACATCGAAAATAAACTTATTGCCATTTTTTTTCGTTGTGAATTATGCTTGATAATCTTCTCGCTCTTTTCTAAAATCATATTTGTTGTCTCTTCATAAGTTTTCATAACTAAAATCCTCCTTTATAAGAATATTCCGAAGGGAAAGTTTTGCTCTATAAATAAGATTTTCTATCTGCCGCTTAGATTTGTTCATTATGACAGCAATTTCACTATTAGAAAGTTCTTCAAAATATGACAAATACAATACCTGCCTATATTCGTCATTTAAATTTTTCATTGCACGATGAAGAGAAATCTTTTCTTCATTTTTTAGATATTGCATTTCAAAATCTAGCTGACTCCTGGAAATAGCATCTAATTCTTCATCAGATGCATATACATACTTATTATTTCTTTTCATCCAGTTAAAGGTCTTATGTCTTGCAATAGAAAATAACCATGTTTTAAATGTGCTTCTTCCTTTAAATCGTGGTTTTTTTACAATCAGCTCTACAAAAACATCTTCAGCTAGATCTTCGGCATAAGAAATATTTCCAATAAAGTCGTTAATGTACAGAATAAGACTATCTCGGTATATTTCAACAAGCTCTTGGAGTCCTTGCTTATTTCCTGCCAAAAATTCATCATAACTTTTTTCACCATTGTTCAAACCAATAATACCTCTTTTCGTATGTGTATTTTCCCTTCTACTTATTAGTCAATTGAAGTTTTATTTTCTCTCGTTAAAATTTGGAGAAATTTTATTTTACCAAAGATTAATTCGCAAACAGTTTATAAAATATAAATGATAGTAAAAAAAGAGTCGAGAAATCGACTCTTCTTTAAGTGTAAAAATGAGTGGCTGACAACCTTTATTTTATATGCTCTATCACGCATCTGTGCTTCTTAGCTTCGGTTCCGTCTTTTTCATAGCTGATTCCCACAAGCAGAATCTCACCCTTATAACCATCTAAGGCTTTTAAATATTTATTATTTTTAATCTGGTCGATTGCAGTCTCAGCCTTCTTATTCCATTTGAGTTCTACAATCATGGCAGGTTTCTTTACTCCTGGCTTTGGTACAAAGACCATGTCAGCAAATCCATATCCCGAAGGAAGCTCACGAATGATTGTATAATCCTTCCTTGCAGTATAGTAAGCGAGTGCAATACAGCTAGCTAAAGAATTTTCATCATTGTACTTTAAAATACTGGTATTTTCTGCGTGGCACTCATCAATTAACTCAGCTACTTCCATCTCAGCACCTGCAAGCGTAAGCTTAAGAAGTCTCTCGGAATTATCTACTGCCTTTATAACTTCATCCCAGCCGGTATCCTCTAATGTATCCTCAAAGCACATCCTTACTTCCTTATTTGGAATATATGATTCTTCGGTTTCTGTATCATATGCAAGATATCCCAGATGAATCAGTGCTGTTAGAACATCATCTTTACGCTTGAAGCTAACCATATCATTTTCAAAAGTCCTAATCCTGACTTTTATTCGGTTACCGGCTAAAACTGAAACAATGGCATCACGAAGACCATCAAAGTTCATGGTGATGTAGGTGGCGAGAGAATTGTATGCAACAGTTTGAGACCAGTAATTATTGCATTTATGACTAAGCATCGCTCTAACTACAGAGTTTGGACCACATATATGCTCGGCACCCTCAAAGCTGTAGCCATCGTACCACTCCATTACCTTGTTATAGTCCATATCATACTTATCACAAAGTGCCTTAACCTCATCTTCCGTAAAACCGATATACTTTGCTAAAGGCTCCGGACTGGTCATAGTATATTCATAAAAATTATTGAGGGCTGATTCACTATTGTACTTTTTAATTGGAAGAATTCCAGTAATATAGGCAAGAATTGTAAACTTCTTTGAACTGTTTCCTTTAAATAGACCTCTTAAAAGATTAATATAACGTTCCTGTACTTTTATATCGCTTTTATCATCTCTAAACAGACAGTCCCACTCATCAATTATAATTACAAATTTCGCACCCGTCTTGTCATTAATCTCAGCAAGAGCATCAGCAATTCCGTCATTTTGACAATCAACTATCCCAGGATAAGCAGAATCAAGTTCTTCAACAATTTTCTTATCGATATAATCAAGTGTTTGTTCTGGTGTATTGTTTCTAGAGCGAATATCTGCTAAATCAATTCTTATCACATCATATTTATTAAGATTTTTATCCCAGTTTTCTGTTTCAGATAACTTCCTACCCTCAAAAAGACTTCTCGAGTCACAGCCTTTTTCAAAATAGGCTGCAGTCATATTTGCAGTGATAGATTTTCCAAAACGGCGAGGACGACTGATGCAGACATAGCTTTGCTCGGTATTTAAAACCTGATTAAAAAAGTTAATTATATCTGTTTTATCAACATAAATTTCAGAATTGACAACTGAAGTAAACTCTTCGTTTCCACGATTTAAAAACATTCCCATATAACACATCTCCTTCATGCTACGTCAAATTTCTGTCATAACCTCATTATATATTCCAAAAGTAAAAGAGTAAAATTAACGTATATTGATTAGAAGTAATCTTACGCCAAATGTTAATTATAACTATCAGATCAGTTTTTAACTAGCTATTAAATCATAACACAAGTATTTACAAATCGCAACCTAAGGTTATTGAGCATTTAAAGCAAAACAGACTGTAGAACTACCATTCACCGCTCTAAAACGACCGTTCACCTTAAGTTTAGAAAAAAATAATGAAAATGTGATAGAATGACTTTATTAAAAAGTTAAAGCTGTTACTTGACTAAAAGACATTTCGTTTAATACTAGCGGTTTTAGGATGTAAAAAGTACGAAAATATTAAAAATTACAGGAATATCAACATGTACTGTATTATTGACTTTTGCGTTAAACAGAGTTGGGATTAAGCAAAATATTTAGATTTAGTAGGAGGTGGCAGAGGTTATGAAAATGAAAGGAGTCATTGTGAAACAAGTATTAAAGTCAAAGAAACTTATAATTATACTGGCTGCAGTTCTCATATGCATTGCAGCCGGTATAATCATCCTATTAAATGTAAAGAAAAACATGGGCGATGATTATAAATGGGGAAATAACATGCTTCATGTTAACATTACACTTACTTTAGGCGAAGATATGAACTTTTCGATTCCATATGCCGTTAAGACAGGTCATTTGGATGATACCATTACACTTGAAAAGATTGAAGGTACTAATACAGACAAAATCGATTTTTCAATATATGAGGCAAAGGATACAGCTACATCCGATTTAAATGTTGAAAAAAGTGGTTACACCTTGGAACAGCTTGTATTTAATGTCGCAGCCTTAAATGAAGCGGGGCAGAGATATACCCGAAATGTGGATAAAGAAGTATCTAAGTTTGAAACCACGATTAATAAGATAACATTATTAATAAATGATGAAGAAGAGACAATCAATTTACCAGAGCCACTATGCATAACATTTATGCCTTCATCTGAATTGACAACAAACGTATGGGAATCGGGCTCATCTGACGTATGGCATACAGGAGTAAAGACTGATGTTTATGAGTCCTTGGTGGCTATGGGAAAAACGAAGCTTACAAAGATGTGGATTCAGGATTATCTTCAGATTGAAAACCTAACCATGGAATATAATGATACACCGGTCAGCATCGCAGATTTGGAGAACATAAATCTTGATTTAAAAGAAGATGACAGAGTCAGGATTAATTTCACTGAAAATCCGGGCGACTATATTGATGATTACATATTTACAACAGTGTTTTATCAGTTTGAGGATGGGAGTATATACAGATTTCCGGTCTTTCAGGCGATGTGGCCAGATGCAGATACTGCTCCGGCTTTGTTAGAGAGGCTGCTTGCGGAGGAAGGTTAAAATGAAGAATGTATTTAAAATCATTATAATTATTGTGGTTTTGGCGGGAGCTGTGCTGGGAATTTACAAGATGTATAGTGACAAGAATGAAACGCCCATAACTGACGTCTATACAGAAGAAGAAAGAACATATGTGCAGTATAAGATAGTACAGGGAAGTTTAGAAAGCGTCTATGATGGAGTTGGAGATGTTGAGGCTGACTATGCGTCAGAATATACTGAATATATAAGCGAAGCCTATGAAGAATCAGACGAAATAACTATAAACGTTGAGAATAATCAGGAAGTAAAAAAAGGAGATCTTCTGTATAAAATCAATGACAAAGAATATCTTAGCGACTGTAATGGCAGGATAGTCATGATAAAAAATTCAAAGGGAAATCTGACGGCTGAGCTACTTAATTATGACCAAATATCCGTAAAGCTTTCGGTGCCAATGGATATTTATAACAAGATTACCAATGATACAAAGGTTATAATCACATATGACGGGACTGATTATGACGGATATGTTGATGTAAAAGGCTGTGAAGTAATGGAAGACAGCTTTGAGCTTTACGTTAAGACAGATGCTGCAGGCTTTCTTCCTGGAATGAAGGCTGAAGTAACTCTTTATCTAGGTGCTACGGAAGAAAGCATATATGTGGCAAGTGATGCAATTGAGAACGTTGACGGAGCAAGCTTTATGTATCAGCTAAGTCCGGAAGCTAAGGCAGAGGGTAAGACAGCTCCTACCTCTGATGCAGATTTAGTCAAGGATATAGTAAATGTCGGAGAAACGGTAACAGTATATGAAGACGGCATATATTGGGATTATGTGATGCTTCCTGAAGAATATGCAGGAAGTGTAGGTGATTTCATATGGAGATAGCAGGTACTCTTGTTTCATTAGAAAACATTTCAAAGGCCTTTGGAGAGAGAGTTGTCTTAAAGAATATCAATCTTTGCATAAATGAAGGAGATTTTATTACAATAATAGGACGCTCGGGCGCAGGAAAAAGTACGCTGCTTAACTGCATTGGTCTTCTTGATGCTCCGACAAGTGGCAACTATTTCTACAAGGGTGAAGACATACTGAAAAAAAGAAGGTCAAAGCAGGCTACTCTGAGGGCAGGTGAGATTGGATTTATATTTCAGTCTTATGGGCTGATGGAGGAGCTGACGGTAGAAGAAAATATACTTCTTTCACCGAAGTATGCAAATCAGAGCTTTAACAAAGAGCTTTTTGAAAAGCTTGAGTATTATATGGAAAAATTCAAGCTTAAAGAAATCAGAAAGTCAAAGGCAAAGTTTTTGTCCGGAGGAGAAAAGCAGAGGGTGGCAATAGCCAGGGCAATGATAAAAAAGCCATCATTAATAGTGGCTGATGAACCTACCGGAAATCTGGATGGCGAGAATTCGCGTATCATTCTCGAAGAATTTAAGCAGCTCAAAAAAGAAGGCACTGCAGTAGTGGTGGTAAGTCATGACGTGCAGCTTTTCAGTCAATACGGAAAATGCCTTGAGCTGAGTGACGGGGTACTGAAAAATGTCATTGAAACAGACTAGATTTTATTATGAAATAAAAACTACCTTTGAGATGGTAGTTGGGAATAAACTTAGGCTGATTCTGACAATGCTTGGAATTGGAATAAGTATATTTATTGTTGAAACGGGGCTTCTTTTTATAGAGGGATATTATCAGGGATGTCTATATGAAGCAGAATCAATGCCTAGAAATACTCTGATTGTAAACTTTTCAGGTCAAGATGCGGAGACAAATGCAGAATCGAGAAAAGAACTTCAGGAAAAATATTATGACAAAGACATTGTTACCACACGAACGGAATTTATACACACCTGGCTGACAACCAAAACCATGGCAAACGGAGGAGATTTTAATATTTTCTCACAGGTACAGGCAGTGACGGCAATGAATGGAAAGGCGGTTTATTATTCTGACGAAGCAGGGCTTTGCCTGGTAAATACTGAGCTTATTTACGGCAGATATATAACGGGAGCAGAAATCAGCGATAATGCCGCGGTCTGTGTTATTGATGAATATACCTCAGACTTACTTTTTGGCAAGTCAAATTCAGTTGGCGAATATATCGTGCTTGGAAGCATTCAGGATGACGAAACACCTACGGCTTATCAGGTGGTCGGAGTAATAAAGAACAATTACTGGGTTGAAGAACAGAAGAAGGCGGATGAGAAGATTTTTAATGATCCTGAATATGAAGATTTAGGTCGTGGAATAAATGTATGTATATATTGTCCTTACGGAATTTTGGAAAACTTAGTTGATGATACCCAGAATTATGGATTTAAATATGTATCAATCATGTTAAGCAGTGACGAGGCAGGCTATAAAAATCTGAAGGGAAGCATTTTGAGTCAATTAAATCAACTAGGCTATATGTCAATGCAGGATTACGATGACATACTTGCAATTTGTGAAGAAGAGCTTGAACCGGTGCGAAGGATACTTGACATAATAATTGTTATACTGGTTGCAGTATCAGGAATTACCTGTATAAGTATAGTAATTTTCTCGATGAAGGAAAGAACCTATGAAATTGGAATAAAGAAAGCCTTTGGAGGCAGCTCGGGAGAAATATTTTCAGAAATCATGATTGAAAATATGCTGATAACCTTTGCAGCATCGGTTGTTGCTATAATACTTTCGCTTCTAATTTCCTTAGGAACGGAGGATTATATGGCAAATCAGCTTGGAGTAAGAATCAGTATACCGGTGACACCGGCATTGATTTTTTTGCCACTATGCGTAGGGGAAATACTTGTATTTGTTTTCTCATGCATACCGGTGCTTACAGCAACAAAGATTTCAGTTGTGAAGGCATTGAGGACAGAGTAAGAGTTTAAAAAGAGAAATAAAAGTTAAGAAATAGAATGAGTAGTCCCTATTACCGAAAGTGGTAATAGGGACTTTTCAGATAAGGTTAAAATGGATATTCGCAATTCGCTTCGCTACTTGCTCATAACCTTAAGGCCACTTCGTGGCCCATCAGTAGGAGTCCAGCCTCCTACTGATGCTGAAAAGTCCCCCACTTAAGAAGCGAGGACTTTTCAGATAAGGTTAAATTATTTTATATGCTCTATCACGCATCTGTGCTTCTTAGCATCGGCTCCGTCTTTTTCATAGCTGATTCCAACAAGTAAAATATCACCATTATAGCCATCAAGTGCTTTAATGTATTTATTATTTTTTATCTGATCGATTGCAGTCTCCGCCTTTTTATTCCACTTAAGTTCTACAATCATAGCAGGTTTCTCTACTCCTGGCTTTGGTACAAAGACCATGTCAGCAAATCCATATCCCGAAGGAAGCTCACGAATGATTGTATAATCTTTTCTTGCAGTATAGTAAGCAAGAGCAATACAGCTTGCTAAAGAATTTTCATCATTGTACTTTAAAATACTGGTATTTTCAGCGTGGCACTCATCAATTAACTCAGCTACTTCCATCTCAGCACCTGCGAGGGTAAGCTTAAGAAGTCTCTCAGAATTATCTACTGCCTTTATAACTTCATCCCAGCCGGTAGCTTTCAAGGAACGTTCAAAAATCTGACGAACCTCATAATTGGGAATATATCCTTCTTCAGTTTCATTATCAAATGCTATATATCCAAGATGAATCAGAGCTGTCAGAACATCATCCTTATCCATAAAGCTGGTCATATCATTGTTGTAGCTGAAGGTATCTATTTTTATCCTCTGACCACTAAGCATTGTAACAATGGCATCACGCAGACCATCAAAGTTCATAGTGATATAGGTGGCGAGAGAATTGTATGCTACAGTCTGTGACCAGTAATTTTCAC
>CAZVBH010000086.1:0-8867 GCA_964625275.1 uncultured Lachnoclostridium sp. | reverse complement strand
GAACCCTCGACCTACTGATTACGAATCAGTTGCGCTACCAACTGCGCCACGAAAGCAAAAGCTAAAAGCCTTAATGATTATATAACATTAAAGAGTAAAAGTCAAATTACTTTGCTTTACGAATTACTTTATGAATATAATAATTTACTTGCGTTAATACTATTTAAATAGTATGATGAAGAATTGGGAGATTATAATGAAAATTAGTTTTTACGATACCAAACCATATGATAAATTATTTTTTGAAGAAAAAGCAGCTTTGCATGGCTTAGAAATTGAATATTTTGAAGAAAAGCTTAATGCCAATACAGCTGTTTTCGCAAAAGGCTCTGATGCAGTCGTTGCCTTTGTAAATGACAATATAGACAAAAAGTGTATTGAGGCTCTTTGTGCAAATGAAGTAGGGCTTATTGCCTTGCGCTGTGCAGGCTTCAACAATGTTGATCTTTCGGCAGCCTGTGGAAAAATAAAAGTAGTGCGTGTACCGGCATATTCTCCTTATGCAGTGGCAGAATATACAATGGGACTTTTACTTACCGTAAACCGAAAGCTTCACAAGGCTTACAATCGAACCAGAGAGTACAATTTCAGCTTAAATGGACTGACAGGCTTTGATCTTCATGGAAAGACTGTCGGAGTAATTGGAACAGGTAAGATAGGCAGAGTTTTTATTGATATATGCAGAGGCTTTGGAATGAATATTTTAGCCTATGACATGTATCCCGTAAATGATGCACCTTATGAATATGTAAGCTTTGACTACCTTTGTGAAAATTCAGATATAATAAGTCTGCATTGTCCACTTACAAAGCAGACCAGACATATGATTAATGAGGAATCGATAAAGAAAATGAAAAATGGTGTTGTACTTTTAAATACTTCACGAGGTGCCCTGATTGATTCTGAAGCATTGCTTGAGTATTTAAAAGAGGGAAAGATAGCAGGTGCAGGACTGGATGTCTATGAGGAAGAAACTGACTTCTTCTATGAGGACCATTCAGATCAGGTCATAAAAGATGACATCCTGGCAAGACTTGTAAACCTTCCTAATGTTTTGGTTTCATCTCATCAGGCCTTCCTTACAAGAGAGGCTCTGGAGAATATAGCTGAAACAACCATTAGTAACATTAAAGAATTTGAAGAAGGACGCCCACTGACGAATGAAGTGAGCATGAGATAGACACCTATGAAGAAAAAAATAATTCCGTTAGTATTTGCTATGCTGTTAAGTCTTACAGCATGTGGAAAGAACGATTATTCCGACCAGATACGGACCTATGATAGTGATGAACCTACTCTCAGTGAGGAGGCTTCTGATGAATATCAGTTTGTCTACCCCGTTGAGGGTGATTTGTGTGCAGATATCAATATTCTTGATTATGGACATATTTATATAAAGCTGTTTGAAGAAGAAGCCCCTGCGGCAGTTGAAAACTTTGTATCAAAAGCCAGAAGCGGTGATTACAATGGAACTAAAATTAGTGCTGCAGTAGATGGCTATTATGTGCAGGCAGGTAAGCCGATAGATAGTGAAGTAGCAGAAGAAAGCATCTGGGGCGGCGGCTTTTCTAATGAAATAAGTGACCGACTATTCCCTGTCAGAGGCTCTGTATGTATGGCAAATCAGGGTGAGGACGGAACAAATGCAATGGAATTCTTTTTTGTTACGACACCTGCTTCAGTAATTTCAGGACTTGATGAACCACTAAGAGAGCGCTATGGAATGGGCTTACAGGACTATTTGAAAAGCATTTATAGTACAGAACTCTCAGACGCACAGCTTAAGAAGTTTACAACCTATGGTGGAGCACCATGGATTTATGGTCACAATACGGTATTTGCTCAGATATTTGATGGCTTTGATGTGCTTGATGCCTTAGAAGAAGCAATGTCCGGAGGAACAACAGGAACTATTTATATTAAAAAAATTACGATATATGAGCATGTTTAAATTTATATTTCTTTAAGTATATCTTAAGTTGAAAATATATAATCTTCTCAATAAAAAAGATGTGAATAACGTCGTATGGAGGCACAAAATGAGTGAAATGAAAATACTTGTGGTAGATGATGAAAGCAGAATGAGAAAATTGCTGAAGGATTTCCTGACCGGTAAAGGCTATATTGTGTTGGAAGCCGAGGATGGTCAGCAGGCCTTAGATGTATTTTTTGCAAATGAAGATATTAAGCTTGTATTGTTAGATGTTATGATGCCAAAGCTTGACGGCTGGGGTGTTCTTAAAGAGATAAGACAGTATTCAGAGACACCTGTAATTATGCTCACAGCAAAGGCAGATGAACAGGATGAATTAAATGGCTTTAATTTAGGAGTAGATGAGTATATAGCAAAACCCTTTAGTCTGAAAATATTAAGTGCAAGAATTGATGCTGTGCTTAGAAGAACTACCGTATCGGATGAAGCAGATTTAGAGGCAGATGGCATAAAAATAAACAAGCTTGCCCACCAGGTTACTGTTGACGGACAGATAGTTGAGTTAAGTGTCAAAGAGTTTGAGCTCTTGTCCTATTTCATGTTAAACAGAGGAATAGCACTGTCAAGAAATAAAATACTCAACAGCGTATGGCAGTATGAATATGACGGCGGAGCCCGTACAATTGATACTCATGTTAAAAAATTGAGAAGCAAGCTTGGCGAAAAAGGCAAGTATATAACCACAATTTGGGGTTATGGCTACAAATTTGAGTGCAACTAAATGAATAGTGAAGAAAGACATGAAGAATCCTAAAAAAGAAAATAAAATCGGTGAAAATAAAGCAGACACATCTCGCAATCCAGCCATAAAGCTTTTCGGCAAAAAGCATGGCTCGTTGAGACTACAGATGACTTTTGTCTTTATTGCACTTACTGCCCTTTGCATACTCGTAAGTATAGCGGCAGCCAATTTTTTTCTTGAGGGTTATTATAAGAATACTCAGATAGAAAAAATTGCCGATGATTTTGAAAAGATAGAAGAACTTGTTCAAGGTGACGTGGCAGGACTCGAGGATGGACAGACTCTTGATGAAGCTACAATAAAAACTCTTGACAGATACAGTGTTACTGATAATATAAAAATAGTGATTTTTGATACCTCTTCAGAAAGCAATTATATTTATACTACTGAGACAAGTCCCCAGCAAAAGACAAGAATTGTCGGAGATTTAAAAGAGTATATTCTTGAAAGCTATGGCGGTGATACTCCGGAGCTTTTGCTTGAAGAAGATAATTATTCTATATTTTTAAAAAATGACACCTATATCAGCAGCGAAAACATAGACCTTATAGGTAAGCTGGATACAGGTGTGCTTTGCTTCATAAGAATGAATTATGAAAGCATAGAAGAAACAGCCTCAATAGCAAACAATTTTTATGCCTATGTAGGAATTTTAATGATTCTTATAGAAGCTATACTGATAATGTTTCTTCTTAAAAAATTTACTCAGCCAATACTTAGCATGAACAAAGCAGCTAAGCAGATGAAAAATCTTGACTTTGATGTTAAGGCGGAGTGTAATTCAAATAATGAGCTTGGAGAGCTCTCGGCGAGCCTCAACTCATTATCAGAAACTCTCGAGGAAACCATTCTTGAATTAAAGAAGGCAAACAACGAGTTGAAGGTAGATCTTAACAGAAGAGTAGAAATAGATGAAATGCGAAAGGACTTCTTAGGCAATGTATCTCATGAGCTTAAGACCCCAATAGCCATTATAGAAGGCTATGCCGAGGGCTTAAAGGAAATTGTAAATGAAGATCCTGAAAGCAGGGATTATTATTGCGACGTTATTATTGACGAAGCAGTAAAAATGAATGAAATGGTAAAAAAGCTTCTGGCTCTGAATAAGATTGAATATGGCGAAAGCCAGCTGGAGATGGAACGCTTTGATGTGGCAGAGATGATCAGAGACATACTTAAATCCTCTGAAATTCTTGCCGGGGATAGGGATATTCGGGTTGTCTTTGAACAGACAGAGCCTCTCTATGTATATGCGGATGAATATATGATTGAGGAATCCATAACGAATTATGTCAGCAATGCATATCATTATGTGACAGGTGAAAATACGATAGTAGTTAAAACCCAAAAGCATGATGGCAGGGTAAGGGTTTCCGTATTTAACACAGGAAATCAGATACCTGAGGATGCAATTGAAAAAGTATGGATTAAATTTTTTAAGGTTGATAAAGCAAGGACAAGAGAGTATGGAGGCAGCGGCATAGGACTTTCCATAGTAAAAGCCGTAATGGACCTTCACAACCAGAAATGCGGAGTCCTAAATCATGAGGATGGCGTAGAATTTTGGCTTGAACTTGATAATTCACCTGTAGAAGTTGAAAATTTGGAGGAAACACTAATTGATAGCGATAATTGATTATGATGCCGGTAATTTAAAAAGTGTCGAAAAAGCATGTATCAGACTGGGCTTTGATACAGTTGTTACCCGCGACAGAGATAAGATTTTATCAGCCGACAAAATAATACTGCCGGGAGTAGGTGCCTTTGGTGATGCTATGGAAAAACTAAAGAGCTACGGACTTGAAAAGGTTATTAAAGAAGCTGTCGGACTTGGAAAGCCATTTTTGGGAATCTGTCTTGGACTTCAGCTTATATTTGAAAGCTCAGAGGAAACACCGGGAGCCTCAGGCTTAGGCCTGATAAAAGGTAAAATTGTGCGTATACCGGACACTCCCGGCTTGAAAATACCACACATAGGCTGGAATGATATCAAAATAAAACCGGAAAGCAGATTGTTTAAGAATGTATCAGACGGAGCTTATGTCTACTTTGTTCATTCCTATTACCTTCAGGCAGAGGACGAAGCAGATGTGGCTGCCACTACTGAGTATGGTGCACATATCCATGCAGCAGTTGAAAAAGGCAACATTTTTGCTACTCAGTTCCATCCTGAAAAGAGTGGTGACATTGGCTTGCAGATTTTGAAAAATTTCTGCTCGCTGTAAAGCTTAGAAAGTATAAAAACCATATCCTAGACTCACCTTCACTAATGTATTGTAAGTCCGGGATTTGTTTTTGAAAAAAGCTATTTTGAAAAAATCCTAAAAGGAGTACATATGTTTACAAAAAGAATAATTCCATGTCTTGATGTCCATAACGGACGTGTAGTTAAAGGAGTTAATTTCGTTGATTTAAGGGATGCAGGTGATCCTGTAGAAGTAGGCGCAGCCTATGGAGAGGCAGGAGCAGATGAGCTTGTCTTTCTGGATATTACTGCCTCCTCTGATGCAAGAACCATAAAAACTGAAATGGTAAGAAGGGTTGCAGAAACCGTATTTATACCATTTACCGTTGGCGGAGGCATTCGTACTGTTGATGACTTTAAAATGATATTAAGAGAAGGCGCTGACAAGGTTGCTGTTAATTCGGCAGCCATAATGAATCCAAGCCTGATTTCTGAGGCAGCAATTAAATTCGGAAGTCAGTGTGTAGTATGCGCTATAGATGCCAAAAGAAGAAGTGACGGCAGCGGCTGGAACATCTACAAAAATGGCGGCAGAGTTGACATGGGTATAGATGCAGTTGAATGGGCAATAAAAGCCTGCGAGCTTGGAGCCGGCGAAATCCTGCTCACAAGCATGGACTGTGACGGAACCAAAGACGGCTACGATATCGAGCTTACAAAAATGGTTTCAGAAAATGTATCAATACCTGTAATTGCTTCAGGCGGAGCCGGCAACAAAGAGCATTTTTATGATGCGCTGACAGCAGGCAAAGCAGATGCAGCACTTGCAGCCAGTCTTTTTCATTATAAAGAATTGGAAATTAATGAGGTAAAGACCTATTTACGAGAAAAAGGCGTCAGTGTAAGGCTATAATGTAAAAAATTAAGACAAATTCAATAAAAACTTTTAATTTTATACATATAATGTCTTGCAAGATGGCTTAAAAAATGTTAGAATAATCACGGAGAAAATATGGGAGCGATAGATAATGACTGGCTCGAAGCAATAGGGGGCGAATTTAAAAAGCCCTACTACAAAGAGCTGTATCAATTTGTAAAAAAAGAATACAGTACTTCTTTGATATTTCCAAAACCGGAAGATATCTTTAATGCATTTCATTTCACTCCACTCCACGAAGTGAAGGTAGTGATTTTAGGTCAGGATCCTTATCATAATGATGGTCAGGCTCATGGACTTAGCTTTTCAGTACCTAGAGGAGTGGATATTCCGGCATCACTTCAGAATATTTACAAAGAGATGCATGACGATATTGGTACCTATATTCCAGATAACGGAAATTTAGAAAAATGGGCCAAGCAAGGGGTTTTACTATTAAACACAGTGTTGACGGTTAGGGCGCACCAAGCCGCTTCACACCAAGGACATGGCTGGGAGAATTTTACAGATGCAGTCATTCAGGCAGTAAATAAAGAAGACAGACCGATTGTATTCATTCTGTGGGGTACACCGGCGCGTCGCAAAAAAATAATGCTTGATAACCCTAAGCATCTCATACTTGAATCACCTCATCCGAGTCCTTTGTCTGCTTATCGTGGATTTTTCGGAAGCAGACCTTTTAGTCAGACCAATGAGTTTCTGATTAAAAATGGAGAAAAGCCAATAGACTGGCAAATTGAAAGCGAGGAAAAAACACATGTTTGAACTGCAAAGCGATATGAACCTTGAGGAGCTTAATCCTACCATATTGTACTGTAGCCGAGTAAGAGAAACCAGAATAGAAGAAGAGCATTCTCATGATAACATTGAGATGGCCTACATACTTTCAGGAAATGGAAAGTATAAAATTGAAGGAGTCATTTATGAAGTAAAGCAGGGTGATGTAATTATCTGCAATCCTGGTGTAAAGCATCAGAGCATTGTAGAGGATCCTGAAAATCCTACTCTTGAATTTGTATGTGGCTTTACAGATGTTGCTTTTAAAGGTATGAAAGAAAATATGTTTGAAAGCAAAGATAATGACCCGATTCTTAAATGCTCACTCGAGGTGAGAAGAGAAATCAGTCGTTGCTGTTATGACATTATCGAAGAAAATTACTCAACCTTACCGGGAAGACAATGCATTATCAAGGCACAGCTCGTTAGAATCTTAATTCAACTTTATAGAACTGTTATTGGTGACAGCAGTGCACTTCAGGAAAGCAACAATTTTGACTCTTACTCAAAGAATTATGTAACCAACAAAATCATTGATTATCTCAATGAAAATTATGCACAGAAGATTTCACTGGAAAAGATTGCTAACAATATGTATCTTAGCCCTGTCTATATTTCCAGAATCTTTAAAGAGGTAACAGGTGAATCACCAATCAACTACCTCATTAAGATTAGACTTGCAAAGGCTAAGGAGCTTCTTGAAAAGGATGATTCCTCAAATGTAAAGGCAATCGGAACAGCAGTAGGCTATGATGATGTATATCACTTCAGCAAGCTGTTCAAAAAGTATTATGGAATTTCACCTCTCAATTATAGAAAGATGAGCAGATTCCGCGAAATGTAAAATAATTTTCTTAAAAAGTCCCTCCTTCAAAGAGGGACTTTTTATATAAAAAAAGGCTGCCGGAAATTCCGACAGCCTTTTTTGGTCAGGACCAAATCATTTTATGTAAATTTATATATTTAAGAACTTTATTTAGCTTCAATTGCAGCTCCTATGAATCCAAGGAAAAGTGGATGTGGTCTGTTAGGACGAGATTTAAATTCAGGGTGAGCCTGAGTAGCAACAAACCAAGGATGCTCAGGAAGCTCAATCATCTCAACAATTCTTCCGTCAGGTGAAAGACCTGAAAGCTTAAGACCATTCTTAATAAGCTCGTCACGATAGTAGTTGTTAACCTCATAACGATGACGATGTCTCTCAGATATTGTATCAGTTCCATAGAGCTCATAGGCTTTACTGTCCTTATCAAGCTTACAAGGATAAGCACCGAGACGAAGAGTACCGCCAATATCCTCAATACCTTCCTTCTCAGGCATGATATGTATCATAGGATGAGTGGTTGAAGGGTCGAGCTCAGCTGAATGGGCATCTGCATATCCGATTACATTTCTTGCAAATTCAACAATTGCAAGCTGCATACCAAGGCAGAGGCCAAGGAAAGGAATATTATTTTCACGAGCCCACTTAATTGCAAAAATCTTACCATCAATTCCTCTATGACCAAAGCCACCGGGAACAAGAACTCCGGTTACACCATTAAGAAGCTCAGCTACATTTTCTTCGGTAACATCCTCTGAATTAATCCAACGAATCTTTACAGAAGCCTTGTGAGCAGTAGCGGCATGCTTAAGTGATTCAACTACTGAAATATATGCATCATGAAGAGCTGTATACTTACCAACCAATGCAACCTCAACCTCCTGCTCAGGATGCTTAAGGTTGTTGACCATTGTTTTCCAGTCATCAAGATCAGGCTCAGGACAAGGGAGCTTAAGACATTCGCAGGCAACGTCAGCCAGATGCTCGGCTTCCATTAAAAGAGGAACCTCATACAAAGCCTCGGCATCGAGATTTTGAAGTACATGACTTGTAGGAACATTACAGAAAAGAGAAATCTTATCCTTGATTCCGGGCTCGAGAGGTCTTTCAGTTCTACACATAATGATGTCCGGCTGAATACCCATACTCTGGAGATCCTTTACACTTGACTGTGTAGGCTTAGTTTTCATTTCACCACTTACATTTAAATAAGGGATAAGAGTAACATGTATAAGAATTGCATTTTCACGTCCGATATCATGCTGGAACTGACGGATTGCTTCAAGGAAAGGCTGACTTTCCATATCACCGACAGTACCACCCACCTCAATGATAGCAATATGAGTCTTATTGTCATCTAAAGAATCAGGGCGATAAAAACGACTCTTTATCTCATTAGTAATATGAGGG
>CAZVBH010000085.1:0-9159 GCA_964625275.1 uncultured Lachnoclostridium sp. | reverse complement strand
ATAAGAATCTGAACAAATACAATGTCATAAGAATCGACCTTGCTTATTTACTCGCTTCTATTGGAAATCCGGATAAAACCATGGACGAATTAGAAAGAGGACTGATTTCAGACCTTGATGAAGCCTTTCCCGGCTGTCTTACTGAAAATGATACAATAGTTCCTTTCGCATTAGATAAGATTAATGATAAAACAGGCGCTAAGTTTGTGATTATAATAGATGAGTGGGATTGCCTGTTTCGTGATGAAAAGAGTAATACAAAGGTTCAGGAAAGATATATTAACCTGCTGCGAGGTCTTTTTAAAGGGAATAACGCAAAGAAATTTACAGTACTTGCCTACATCACAGGAATCCTTCCTATAAAGAAGTACAGTAGTGAATCAGCATTAAATAATTTTGACGAATATACAATGACCAATCCGGCTAAATTGGCAAAATATATAGGCTTTACCGAGGATGAAGTAAAGTCACTCTGCCAGAAATATAACATGAATTACTCTGAAGTAATGGATTGGTACGATGGTTACAGCTTCAAGAATGCCTCTCATATTTGCGGACCAAATTCAGTTGTTAAAGCTATGGATAGAGGTGAGTGCAGTAATTACTGGTCTCAGACTGTTGCTTACAATTCTTTGATTACATATATCACCATGAATTTCGATGGACTTAGGGATGCAATAGTTGAAATGCTAGGTGGGCAAAGAGTAAAAATAGATATTTTCAGCTATGGAAATGACATGACAAGCTTTATGAATAAAGATGATGTGCTGACAGCTCTGATTCACTTAGGGTATGTAGCATATGATTCTCAGACAGAAGAGGGATATATACCTAATTATGAGGTTCGCCAGATTTTTGAACGAACGCTAAAGGCAACCGGCTGGGACGAAGTCATACAGGCAATCAATAATTCAGAACGTTTACTTTTAGATACCCTTGCAGGAGACGAAGAAGAGGTTGCAGAGAAGCTTGACGAGTGCCATATGCAAAACACAAGTATTCTCAAATACAATGATGAAAATTCACTGGCAAGCTGTATAAGCTTGGCCTATTATACAGCAAGAAAAGAGTATACAATAATTCGTGAATTGCCTACAGGCTATGGCTTTGCAGATATGGTATTTGTACCAAAGCCGGGAGTAGCAAAGCCTGCCATGATAGTAGAATTAAAATGGAATAAAAAAGCCGAAACGGCCATCACCCAGATAAAAGAGAAAAAATATGTAAAATCACTGGAAAACTATAAAGGAAAAGTGGTTTTAGTCGGAATTTCCTATGAAAAGAAAGGTGAAGACAAGAAACACACCTGTATAATAGAATATCTAAAAAAATAGGATATACTTGTAGAGGGGACACAGTCCCCTCTCTTTGTTCCCTCTGTTTAAACTTTAATAAGTACATCAGTACTTGACAAACTATATTTAGAAACGTATAATACCTCTTGTCTGACTTCTTCAGTCAGTCATGCCAAATGCAGTCGTGGCGGAATTGGCATACGCGCATGATTCAGGTTCATGTCCATGTACTTGGGTGTGGGTTCAAGTCCCATCGACTGCATTATAAAAGGGACAGCTTCGGCTGTCTTTTTTGTTTACTTCAATATCTTGTGCCCGAATTCTGTGCAATATCCACAAAATGTTATTTACTAGAATATAAAAATATGCTACAATTGTAGACGAATATGGATTTAAGACAGAATCTGTCTGTAAGTTGATACTATATAATAGACCATGAGGGGAATTACAAATGAACAAAATCAAATATGCCGTTCTTGTATTTACTTTAATTACCGGAATTTCTGGTATTTCCATCTGCCGTCAAAATGTTAAAGAAACGACAGTGGAAGTTGGTGATCAGCTCGCTTACGATGTAGAAGTCGTAACTGACACTCCGGTTCCAACCAATACTCCACTACCAACAGATACTCCCGAGCCTACTCCTGTGATACTGGTTTCAGATGTACAGGCCGTTAATGCAGAAGAGACAGATGTATTTACCGATACCACCTCCTCAACTGTAATTGATGATGAAGAAATTGAAATTCCGGAGATAGTAGTAGCTGAAGTAAATGACGTAGAAGATCCTCAGCCTGCAAAGACCGCAGAAACCAAGGATACAGTAGATACCAGAGATGTAGTAACTCTTCCAACAGCTGCGCCAACAGTTACAAAGGCTCCAACAAAAGAAGTTACAAAAAGCTCAGACAAAACAACTGCTACTCCAACCGAAGTGGTAGAGGAAGAAGTAGTTGAAGATTATACCATGATAGGAATTGATGTTTCCAAGTGGAATGGCGTAATTGACTGGAAAAAGGTAGCAGCCTCCGGTGTACAGTTCGCAATGATAAGAACCGGCTACAGAGGCTACAAATATGGCAATATCGTTGCCGATCCATACTTCTATGACAATATCGAAGGCGCACTCGCCAACGGAATCCAGGTCGGTGTTTATTTTTATTCACAGGCTATAAATGAAAAGGAAGCTAAGGAAGAAGCAGCCTGGGTATGCAAGCTTATTGCTGATTACAATATCACCTTCCCGGTTGCTTATGACCTCGAAGAAGTAAATACAAACAGAATCAAGAATGTCAGCTATGCTCAGCTCAATAAAAATGCAAGAGCCTTCCTTGATTATGTAAAGAAAAAAGGCTACACCCCATGTATGTATGGCTGTAAATCCTATCTCTTAGATGTTTGGGATATGAGTATGTTCTCTGATTGTTATGTATGGCTTGCTCATTACGTAAATCAGACAACCTATCCTTATAATTATGATATGTGGCAATATACCTCAAAGGGTAAAGTAGATGGAATTAGTGAATTAGTTGATTTAAATATCGCCTATTTCCATTCCAAAAAGGTGACACCAACGCCAACACCAACGTCTACGCCAACTCCGACGTCGACGCCAAAGCCAACCTCAACGCCAAAGCCAACGTCTACGCCTACACTAACGCCAACTCCAGAGGTGATTTATACAGAGCTTGAAGAAAAGTGTATCGTTACCACAGAAGAGACAGGCATCAACGTATTCCAGACTGCAGATTTAGAAGCAGAAAGCCTTGGTACTCTCGAAAATGGCAATGTAGTTACAAGAATTGGAACCTATAGCAATGGCTGGTCAGCAATTACTTATAATGATGTGACAGCTTATGTGCTTACGGATTATCTTGTTGTAGCAGATAATGAAGCCCCAACCCCAACCATCTACGCACCAGAGGTTGAAGATATGGCAGTAAATGAATGATGAATACTAATTGGCAGGAGCCTTTGCTCCTGCCGAAATTTTTCAATAAAAAATTTTTTGAAAATAATTTAAAAATGTTGTTGACATTTATAAACTAGTATGATAAGATATTGCTCGTGTGAAAAACGCAGTGCAAAAGCACAGCAACTTAAACGCATGCGGACTTGCTGGAATTGGCAGACAGGCATGACTAAGGATCATGTGCCCCTGGGGCGTTCGGGTTCAAGTCCCGTAGTCCGCATTACTTACTGGCTGATACTTATGTATCAGCCTTTTTTTATTTTGCCAATCTTTGATTCTTTAACCTTATCCATCTCTAAACCTTAGACTTATAAAATGTTTTTAAAAAGAATTGAATAATCAGAACAATACAAGAACGATTCGGGAACGCAACGAGAACACTTCACGAACATACCACGAGATATAATCTCCTCATAAAAGCTGTATAGGTAGGCCTGCGGGGTTCTAAATAAATGTACAAGCCTAAAATGAATACAGTGATCATAGTAAAAGAAACTAAAATATGGAAAGCATCAGATGAAAGCTTTCTGATTAAGAGAAGGAGGTTCGGTATGAATCGAATTGACCGAAAGAGAAAAAGATCGATTGGCGAACGATTCTTAGCCTTTTTGCTGGCGTTTCTGTTGATAGTTGAATCGTCAGGAACTCAGTTTAAGGCTGTTAGTACTGCTGATTCAGTAGTAACACCAGTCAATCTTGCAAATTATTTAGCTGACAACTCAACTATGCACATAACAGTGAAAGTTGATGGCAAGAGCTATAGCTATACTCCTGCTGAGCTGACAGAAAAAGGACTTTTGGTTCCTAAGGGTGCACCTGTAAAGGTTGAGCTGTATTTTAACACAATTTCTAAGGTTCAAAAGGGTCAGACACTGGTATATCAGCTTCCTGAAAACCTTATGGATTACAGTGGCGCTAAAGCAGATGGTGTTGTATGGAATGATGTAGTTTACGAAGAAAACAGTTCGGGTGCTGAGGTTGAAGCAGCTGACTGGGTTATTGATAATACTGGCTTGCTCACAGTAACCATACGTGATGATTTCTTTGAAGCAAATAAACATAATGACAATACTATTGACCTTTTTGGCTTCAATATTAAATTTTCAGGAAGTCTTTCTTCAGAACGTGGTGAAAATTCCGGAGATGACGATAATGTAATTATATTTCGTGGTGAAACGGAGGGTACTGGAAAACTTGCATATACGATTCCGTTTGAGTACCTAAATGAAAAAGCCGATGTAGAAATAGTCAAGACACTTAAAAGTTATGATGTTGAAACAAAGACGGCTTCCTATCAGATTAAGGTAACAGCGCCTTCGAAAAACGTTTATACAGCTACTAATGTTAAGGTTACTGATACTCTACAGGGTGATGGCAAAGCATATGTTGAGACAGTTACGAAGAATGGTGTAACTTCCATTTATCAGAATTATACAGTAACTACAGCTGACGGTAGCTTTGATGCGGCAAAAGGTGTATGGACAATTGGCAATATGACACCGGGTCAGGTAGAAACCTTGACTTATGATTTGGTTGTCAAGGATTCTGCTTACAGTGCAACTGATAAGATTCAGAATCTGGCAACTGTAAATTATAACAATGATGGTATCAAGCAAGGCTATGCAACATTGACACTTCCAAGTGCAGCACTTTCTAAGACTGCTGTTAAAGCAAATAATAGTTATATGGCTACTGATGATAATGGTACTTATATGACATATAAGCTTACTGTCAGTGCAAGCAATGGCAATGCGAGCAATCTTTTGGTTGTGGACTCATTTGGTAACACTTCATTAATTAAAGAAATCGTGCCTGAGACACCATCAGTTGGAACAGTTACTATTGATAATACTAATGCTAAATTAAATTGGACGATTGAGAGCCTTAAGAAAGGCGAAACAGCCACTCTTACTTATAAGGCTTATCTTGATTCTGAAGGCTGGCATACTAATACAACATCATCCACAAATGAGCTTAAAGTAAACCAGTCAGTTGCAAATAAGGCAGTTTTATATATTGACAATCCGGTAACTGATACACCGGAAATTACTGATACAGTAACAACTACTAACAAACTTGAAAAGACATGGGTAAAGAAAACCAGCTCTAAGGTTACTAGTGAGAGCGATGAGAAAAACGGTCTGATTAAGTATACTATCGATGTTAACGGTGATCCAATTGCTGAAAATGTCCTTAGCATCTATGACATCTTATCAACGGGTGCTACTTATGAGGAAGGTGGAGTTGTAACTATTGACAGATATTACTCTTCTGATAAATCAAAGAAGAAAGATACTACCACAATACCACTCTCTGAAATTGTAACTACTACCGATTCTGGATATAGATGGGACATAGATTTGGTATCTAGAAATCTTAATGGCAAGTATTTCTATGAAATAACCTATTATGTAAAGTCTAGTGCAGCAATGGTTTACAATAGTGCTGGAATTGGATTTGGTGTAGGACCAGGATACCAGATTACACTTAGTGGTGCAGGCAGTGGCGGCATGACCTATGGAACTGATTACAGTAAAAAAGTTGCAAGCGAAAACAAAAAGAATAGCTATGACTTGTGGGAAGTATCTGTAAAAAATACAATTCCAGAGGGAGCTATTTATGAGGATTGGCTATCATCTGAATATGTTTATAACCATGACCAGTTTTGGTTTGATGATGAACTTCTTAGTCAGATAGTAATTGAATTTCAAAATAAAAAACTGGTTGAAGGTGTTGATTATACTGTAGAAGCCGTAGCTGAAAGAAGTAAGACTAATTCTTATGGTGTAATGTATAATAAGTTTAGAATTACATTTAACAAAGAGTTTGCTGCAAGTAGTAGTAATCCATTAACTATTGATTATAAAATTAGGCTTAATACTACCGCACATGATGAGAATACAAATTATTCAGATGGCTGTATAAAGCTGTATTATAATTATTGCAGGTGGTATATACCAGAATTGGGCAAGCTGGTTCCTACAGATCAGAGTGCTAATTATTATAAGAATACCTATGATTGGGATACACCATTAGAGAAAAACAATGCTAAATATAATGCTGCAACTGGTGAAATAACTTGGAATCTGACGATTAATAAAAATACCACTATTTCAGGGGATGCTACAATTGAGGAATACTTACCGGCAGGAGTGTCCTGTGATATTACAGATCCTAAGAATATAACAATTGGATATCAGTGCCCTAATGTTACTAATGGAGCCTTTAAAACAACACTGGGAACGGTTACTAAGGAAACCTATATAGATGCTAATGGTAATGAAGCTACCAAGTTAATTATTCCGATTAAAAATCTTGTTGCTTATTATGTTGAGTCATCAAGATATGCGAATGCTTATAAAGGTGATGATGGTAAAGTTTATAATGTTGGTCCATATGATGGCTGGTCTACGGCTGGTCAGATTAACATAAAGATTATTACTAAGGTTGATAATGAATACATAATGAACATGACCTCAGCTTCTTCTCTTACCAATAAGGCTGTTCTTAAGGATAATGAGGCATTGCCAGAAGATGGTATAACAGCAACCGATACTGTTACCATTCCTTATGATAATAAGCTTATAGATAAGGATTTAATTACAACTGAAAATCCTATTTATGTAGAATATGCTTTGGATATCAATCCGGCTGGAAGCAAGCTTGCAGGTGGAAATCCATTGCAGGTTGTTGATATCATGGGTGATGGAATGAGCTTGGCAACTGCTCATAGCAACAGCTTCAAGGTTTATGATTTAAGTAAAATTACTGATTATCTTGATAGCAAAGGTAATGTCGATCCATCGAAGGTGTCTAATGGAACTAATGACATAACTTCTCAGTGTACGGTTGTAGACATTACAGGAACAGAGCTTAATGGTATGACAGAAGATGAAAAAGGAAAACCAACCTACCTTATTACCATACCGGATAGTACGCATGTTGCAATTGTTTACTGGGCTACTTTTGAAGGTGTAGAAGATGAAAGTGTAAAAATTTCTAATAAAGCTTCATTTTTCTACAACAATACTGTACAGGCAGGTGGAGGAAGTGAGTCAGAAAAAGACGTAGTTGCATCAGCTTCGTCCTCATCTCTCTACACTGGTGCGTATTTCAATTTGAAGAAAACAGACCAGTTTGGCAATGCAGTAGCTGGTGTAACCTATGAGCTCTACAAGCTTGAGTTTGATTCTTCTGGTAAGAAAACAGAAACACTGATAATGACGACGACTACTGCTTCAGATGGAACGGCTTATTTTGGACATAGAACAGATGGCAATGGTGGCAGTAGTGAAGAGTTAAAGAAAAATACACTTTATTATCTGGTTGAGAAGAGTGCACCTGTGGGTTATAAGGTTGATAGTACACCTTATTATTTAGAATTCCAGAATCAGGCGCATAGTGCTTCTCATGTACATCCAAATGAAGGTGAAGTTCATAAGTTTATTAATGGTGGTACCTACTCCTTCACTAACCAGTTTACACCGGCTTCTCTTACAATACCTGTTGAAAAGCTGATAAATAGTAAGAGTGTTTCAAGTACCACAGAATTTAGCTTTACACTTAAACAGACCAGTGGTGAAGCTGTCTATACTGATGAGAGCTATTCAAAAGCACTTACAACAGCTGGAATTAGTGCTTCTGTAAAGGGTGCTGGAAAGACCACCTTTGACACCTTGTACTTCACAAAGGAAGGCACCTATACCTTTACACTGTCAGAAAATGACCTGTCTAGTGCTGCTACAACTCAGGGCTATACAAAGGATAGTAAAACCTATACATTAACAGTTGTAGTTGGACATACTACTGACAGCCTTACAATAAGCAGTGCAACCTATGTTTCAAGTGAAGCTGCCGGTACATCAGTTAATTTAACAACCGCTGCTCCAATATTTAACAATGGTTCACACATGTCAGGTACAATTACTCTTCATGCTAAGAAGGTTGTTGAAAACCGTACTGCAGGTGTAGAAGAAGGTGAATTTGGTTTCATTGTCAGTGTAGGTGGCGAGGTTGTTCCAGAGACTAATGCCGATGGTAGTGTTAAATATGGAAGTGATGGAAATCCTGTTAAGAAGGTATTCTACACTAAGGCAGGTGGAGATATTGATTTTGAAATTCCTATTGACCAGGATGATGTCGGAACACAGACCTATATTATCAGTGAGGTTACAGGAACAGATAGCTCAATTAAGTACACAACTGACAAGGTAAGAGTAAAAGTTACAATAGCTGAAACAGGAAATGGCAAGGTTGAAGCTACTAAATACGAATATCTTACTGATGAAGTATTCACTAACGAATACGTTGCAAGTGGTAGCTTGACGATTACAGGTACTAAGGTTCTCAAATCGTCTAGTACAGATAAAGATGTATCTCAGAAAAAGGATGAGTTCCACTTTGTAGTTAAAGAAGGCAGTGCAACTGTTGCTACTGGTAGTAACAATGCAGATGGCAGCATTACCTTTACAACAATTAATTACAGTGCTGAAGATATAGGAACAACTCATATCTACAATATTAGTGAGGTTGATGAACACGAGCAGTATATTACCTATTCTCCAGATACCGCAAGATTACAGGTTACAGTAACAGATGGAGGCGATGGAAAGCTCAACTTATCAACTATGTATGTAAGCGGTAAGACTGATGGTAATGGAGGCGTATTGTTTACTAACTATTCAACCTTCACTATACCAACAGGTATCAGCATTGATGTTAAGCCTTACCTTGTTGTACTTGCAATAGTTGCGGCAGCAGGCGTAACTCTCATAACAGTTAGAAGAAAGTCAAAGAAACACAACGGATAAGCTCACATTTTTCTTTCTTATCAAAGCGGATATTCGCAATTCGCTTCGCTACTTGCTCATAACCTTAAGGCCACTTCGTGGC
>CAZVBH010000084.1:0-9330 GCA_964625275.1 uncultured Lachnoclostridium sp. | reverse complement strand
GTCATGTTATCCCAAAAGCTAGTCTTTTGGGGTAACATATCACCGCTTAAGAAGCGGGGGACTTTTCAGACAAGTTTAAAATCATATCACCTAACCAGTTTCATCCATATAAATTTCATACTGTAATATTTCACTTTGGTGTGCACAGAGCTTTTTATAAATCTCTGTACTTCGAACAGCTTCAAAAAAATCTCCATCTTCACAGTCTGACCAAATAGTCTGTGGCTTACAATCTTCTATTTCATTGAGACTAAAAGACATTTCAAGTTTTAGTTGAATATATTCTTCTTCATCAGACTTTTGAAATTGTCTTACTAATTGCATACAAAAGTGTCCTGAGAAGTCATTATACGTTTCAAGAAACTGTACTTCTTCATCATCGCCAAGGAAAAATTTCATAGAGCTTTGAAATATGTCTATAAATTCATTTACATATTTCTTTCCAATACAATTTTCCTCTAAATATCTTTCTACTTTTTCAGGTGTTGCAATAATCAAATCTACTCTACCTCCTGCATTTTCAATTTTTTTGGTTGTTCTAAGTTTGTTATTGGGCAAGTCTTTATCAAATCCCTCTTTGCTCCAATTTCTACCTATGCCCATTTCATGTAAGGTCTTAGAATCCATATTGCATTTTCTTATTTGTGTATCAACATCAGTATTTTCATCAATCAGAGAAAATCTATAAATCTTGCCTCCACAGTTACTAAATTGAAAATAATTGCTATCTATTTCTGTTATGCCAAATGCACCATATCCAACATTAAGAACATCATACAGCTTAGTGATACTTTTATTAAATACGTAAAATCGCCACTCTGTAGATACAAAAATAACATCCTGGCTTTTGGCTTCACAAACCGATGTAATAAACTGTTCATTACAATAATCAAGTCTACATATTCTGTAAAGTGCACCTAAGATAGAAAATGATTCCAGTAATGTCTCACCTTCATAACTCAATTTAGAAACATATCCGCCATATGTAATTAGATAATAACCATCATCATAACATATTATTTCCTTAATAGGTTGTCTGGTATCTAACTTATAAAGTTTATTTAATTTAAACTGCTCAATTTCATATATCCAGTTTTCATTTTTATCATTTGAATCTACATCTTCAATTAACGCATATATTTTACCAGTCTGTTTATTTTTGAAAATTTTAAATTGTTTATTATCAGTAAACTTTATTTCATCAGTCACCTTTCCTGTTTCTACTTCAATTCTAACAATAAACCTACAATCTAATGAGTAATTACGGTATTTTGCAATAATAAACTTATTATTCTTTTCAAAAACCGAATTACTTAAGTTTGTAAACCCTTTGTTACGAAACGTATGTGTAATCATAGTTTCATTATCATATATTTTAAAACTTTTTTGAAATAAATTCTGTAATATTACATATCTATTATCGTCAGATACAACTATTTCATTATAAAAGCCTGCTATCTTAACTTCATTTTTTAGTTCCAATGTAACTTTATCATATATGCGTAATTTTTGATTTGAATGTTCGTAAATCAGCTTACCGCAAACATATGAACTGGGTACAAGACGTCCTTTGCATTTTTTAAACTCAATCTTCATATTCATAAAACCTCATCATATAGTACCATACTAATTTACCTCATTTGCACAGCCAGTATTTATTTAAACATTTAATGTACACTAATAATTCATATCAAGTTTACTGCGACAGTCTTAATATTCAAACGAAAGCTTCATGAAGTATCTCATAATGCCTATTGTAAGCCTAGTAAACTTGAGCTTACCTCCATCATTTATAATAATCTGTAACTTTGACTGACTCAAATATAATTAATGGAATTACATTTTCACCATTTGCCGATATAGCGGATGGAAATTAGGTTTGAGAAGCTAAATTAATCTTGAAATTTTGGCTCTATATTAAATTTGTTACAAATATATATTGCTAAATAATATATCAAAATCATAGGCATTGAATCAATCATACAAAAATAGATTATTTCAAAGTCTTTGTTCAAATACTCTGATTGATAATATATTAATGATAAATAAATAATTATTTCCAAAAGATTAAATAACTTTAACCAACGATATCGGCTCAAAATTGCAATTAATATTAGTATTAATCCAAGAATAAATATTATATTTTCAATAATTATTCTCATCATCAACCTCCTCAATTTTAATTATAACATTTCCCGTCCAAAAATGACCAGCATTGTAATATGTAATTCGAACATTTTGACCATTGTTCTTTATAACACCATCATCAGTGGCTTTTTCACTATATCCTATAAGAGTAAACATATTATATTTGAAAGTTTGATCATCAACATTAAAACTTTCAAATCCCACATTTACTGTATCAGTTTTTAAATTGCTGACCTTTCCTTCTACAACGTTTAATTCATTACTACTAATTAACTTTTTAATATCATAATAATCAACAAACTGATATCCAATTAAAATATATATTAATGAAAGTAAAATAAAAATCGAAGCACAAAGCTGTCTTTTGTTATATGGAATAAAAAATGTTGCATGCACCACCGTAAGAGCAGAAAAAAAAGCAGCGTTAATGCCTTCAAATATTTCAACGAAGTAACTTGCAAAAAATTCATGTACTGTAATTCCTGTAAATTCATATAAAACCATAATTTATTCTCCTTAATAGATTAACTAAAAAACAAATTATTACTAATCTATAGAATAAAATCGGTCATTTTTAAGCCGTCTTTAAGCTCGTAGGTGGTTGAATCAGTTGTTTTTTCAGTTATTAAATTTTCCAGATTTTGGGATTCAAAAAGACTTTGAAGTTCTTCTTCAGAAAGGGTTGAATAATCTATAGCCACGTCTGTATCAGTAGAATCTGATACTGTACCGGCAGCATCTCCTGATGCATCATTGTCAGAATCAGTAACATCGGATGATTCATCTTCTAAAAGGAAATCATCATTACCGTTACGAACATTTGCATTGCGGGCATCACTGTCAGCAGAAGTAACAGCCTCATCAGCAGAAGCCTTAGTTACAATGTTCGTCCAGTCAACTGTGCTAAACATCATCATAAATGACATGGTAAAAGCAACAGTACGCATTACTTTATTCTTCATAAAGTTTCTCCTTTAAAATAAATTTTCAATTAATGTAGCCGATACTTTACGCTACCTTAATTGGATGAATCTTAAAGGTAAATCTAAAAATGACAGTGTAACTTAGGGGTGCATTTATTGAATTGTTAGGTTGTATAGCAACCAATTAAAGTATACGCCCACGATAATCAAATGTCAACATTTATGATTTGTAGGGGCAGCCTTTTTCCAGTTTTTTAATTTTTCCTAAAACGACTCTTTAAGTACATCTTAATTAGATTTAAGTTTGACGAAAGTACTCCATCGTTTAGTGAAAGTACCCTTTACATTTAAATAATATTGTGATATTCTTGTCTAGATAATTGTTTGTAATATATATACTGGTATAAATGATTTAACCTTATCTGAAGGTTATGAGCAAATAGCGAAGCGGACCTGGAATATCCGCTTTGATTTACCATTTATTTACTCACAATATAATAAGAAAAAAACTTGAAACCATAAATTAGGAGGATGCTATGGACAAAAAGTTAAGAGTGGGTATTCTCGGTGCAACCGGTATGGTTGGCCAGAGATTCATTACACTTCTTGAAAACCATCCTTGGTTTGAGGTTGTTGCAGTTGCAGCAAGTCCAAGAAGTGCGGGAAAGACTTACGAGGAGGCTGTTGGTGATCGTTGGAAAATGACTACTCCTATGCCTGAAGCTGTTAAAAAGCTTGTCGTAATGAATGTTAATGAAGTTGAAAAAGTTTCTGCTGAGGTTGATTTCGTATTTTCAGCAGTTGATATGACTAAGGATGAGATTAGAGCTATCGAAGAGGCTTATGCCAAGGCTGAGGTTCCTGTAGTTTCTAACAATAGTGCTCATCGTTGGACACCTGATGTTCCAATGGTAGTTCCTGAACTTAATCCTGAGCATCTTGATATTATTCCTTTCCAGAAAAAAAGACTTGGTACAACAAGAGGCTTTATCGTTGTTAAGCCTAACTGCTCAATTCAGAGCTACACACCTATGCTTCATGCACTTAAGGAATTCGAGCCTGTTGAAGTTGTTGCTACAACATATCAGGCAATTTCAGGTGCAGGTAAAACCTTTAAGGATTGGCCTGAGATTCTTGACAATGTAATTCCTTACATTGGTGGTGAGGAAGAAAAGAGCGAGCAGGAGCCATTAAGAATCTGGGGACATATTGAAAATGGCCAGATTGTAAAGGCTGATGGTCCGGTTATTACTACTCAGTGCTTAAGAGTACCTGTTTCTGATGGTCATACAGCAGCTGTATTTGTTAAGTTTAAGAAAAAGCCTACTAAAGAGCAGATTTTAGATGCTTGGAAGAATTTTAGTGGTATTCCTCAGGAGCTTAAGCTTCCTTCTGCGCCTGAGCATTTCATCACATATTTCGAAGAAAATGACAGACCACAGGCTAAGCTTGACCGCGATACAGAAAAGGGAATGGGTGTATTTGCAGGCAGACTTAGAGAGGATACTGTTTATGACTGGAAGTTTGTTGGCCTTTCACACAATACAAAGAGAGGTGCTGCTGGTGGTGCAGTTCTTACAGCTAAGCTTCTTACAGCAAAAGGAATCATCGCTGCAAAATAAAAAATATTCTTGAAATAAAAAAGGATTTTTACTTTATGATATTAAAGTAAAAATCCTTTTTAAATTCCGGTTTAAAACAGACCTCAAAATTCTCATCAATTCTCAAGTGCGGCCTCTCCTCCAAACATATACTTTAAGAAATCAGCCTTATATTCTGATCCGTCAGTATCGGAAAGTCCTGCACTTGCAATTGCAATCACTAGATTGTCTGCATTTTCTTCACTAATATCTGTTCTAATGTTGTCAGCAAAAATCGTATATTTTAAATAAATTCCACAGGTTGTTGTGGCTTCTTCATCTTCTCCTGTTTTAGAGGAGGTATAAGTATAAGTAAAATCACAAAGGGCTTCCTCCGGTATCAGACTCTTATACTCTTCTTCCAATTCATTTAAATCTACGAAAAGTCTTCCATAGGATGACAGCTCATCTTTTGTTCCAATTACCACATCAATTGTTCCTGCATTAAGGTAGGTAACAAAGGTTGAAAGTCCTGAAGAATCATTGAGTGTTATATCAGAATCATAGACTGCGACCTCATGGCCTTCAAGATTCCAATAATCCGCCAAATAATCCACATGTGCCTGCATTGCATCATTATCCATGTAGTAAGGATTTACACATGCAAGGTAAAATTTATAGGTCTTTGAATCAGAGAGCGAGCTTACAATGAAATAGATTGCAAAAGCCACTACAATTGCGCCTACAATCAGCGGTTTCATCATATAATCCTTGAAATATTGCTTTTTTTCTTCACCCTTTAGCTCTGAAAATTTTCTTATAGGAGAATTTTTCTCATCTCTGTCGGTATTGTGCTTATATATAGCGGCATCATCATCTAATGTTGTCTTTTTATTTTCGATATCCTGTGCCATGAAAGCTCCTTTAATTACTAATTTTTTATTCTATTCTTAACAGTTTCTAAAAATATGTAACTGTTAAGGAGGATTTCCAAGTCCTCATATCTGCTTATTGCATTTACACTGCCACGCAGCTTTGCTGAATTAGGATAGCCCTGGAAATACCAGGCTACATGCTTTCGCATTTCCTGCATTGCAATAAATTCGCCTTTATCTTCTATTGCCAGTCGTGCATGCCTTAAAACAGTGCTCTTAACTTCATCTATGCTCGGCTTTTCAGGGATAACCCCTGACTCAAGGTAAGCTTTGCAGTGGTTAAAAATCCAGGGATTGCCTCTGGCTGCCCTTGCAATCATTACTGCATCAATGCTTGTTTTTTCAAGCATTTCAAGGCAAAGCTCCGGAGTAGTCACATCTCCACTGCCAATGACCGGAATTCTAACTGCGGCCTTAACCCTGGCAATGCAATCCCAATCAGCTTTACCACTGTAATACTCCTTACGTAGTCGTCCATGAACTGCAATAGCTGACGCTCCTGCTTCCTCAGCCGCCTTTGCTATTTCTACGCAATTCTCTTCTTCAAAGCCTTTACGAATTTTCACTGTCACCGGTTTTCCTGATTTTTTTACCAGCGAGTCAACAATTTTGGAAACCAATTCTTTATTGGTCATCAAAAAAGAGCCTTCGCCATTACCGACAACCTTTGGTACCGGACAGCCCATGTTAACATCTATAAAATCAAATTGACGATTTTTAACTTTTTCAGCCATATTTCCCATAATTTCAGGGTCACTTCCAAAGAACTGGAGACCTATCGGATGTTCTCCTTCTCGCTGCTTTAGTAAAGCTTCAGTATTGGGATTATTATAGAACATTCCCTTGGCACTTACCATCTCAGTGTAAAGAAGTGAACAGCCCTGCTCCATACAAAGAGTCCTAAAGGCGGAATCAGTTATCCCTGCCATTGGACCGAGAGCAAGTCTTCCCGGTATGGTTAAATTTCCGATTTTAAATGAAGTGTTTTTATTATTCAAGATTACCTCTTATCTTCGAAGTTTTATATAGTGATGATTATGAGCAAATGCTTTGCAATTGCTCATAATCAACCAAGTTATTTACTCTGTTTTTTGTAGGTTCTCATAATTCCCTTAAGTGTAAGGTCTGCATCAAAAACATCTATCATGTCAGTCTCGTCAAAAATAATACGTCCCAGACCACCCGTTGCTATAACCTTAAGGTCATCAATTTTGCTTTCTTCTTTAACCTTTTTGATGATATATTCAACCTGTCCGATATAGCCATATACCAGTCCGGCCTGCATACTGGTTATTGTATTTTTGGCAAGAATACTGTCAGGCTTTTTAATTTCTATCTCCGGAAGCTTTGCAGCCTCATTCCACAATGCATTAGCACTTATCTTGATTCCCGGACTGGTTATTCCAGCAACAAAGGTTCCATCTGCCAGAATCAAATCATAGGTAGTAGCTGTACCAAAATCTATTACCAGCACCGGTCCTCCGTAGATATCAAGTCCTCCAATTGCATCAACTACTCTGTCAGCTCCCATTTCTGCCGGATTTGCCATTGGCAGCTTTAAGCCTGTCTTGGTACCAACTCCTACTATGTAAGGAGTTTTGCCAAGATACTTAATCATACCGGATTTGAGGGAATGCATTACTCCCGGCACAACAGAGGCAATCATGATATCCTTTATCATTTCCTTGCTTAAGCCCTTAGCTTTTAGAATCTCAAGTATCATGATTCCATATTCATCAGAAGTTCGTGGAATCTTTGTAGTCATTCGGAAGGATGCAACTAAATCATCATCCTCATCAAAAACCCCAAAGGTTAAATTTGTATTGCCAACATCTATTGCAAGTAGCATATCCTTATCCTCTTTTCCTCATTCTAGGCTTCATCCGGATCATCTGCATCTTCGCCAAGGTAAAATACCTTAAAATACATTTCAAGTGATTCGAGCAAATCCCTGTTTTTTGAGCGCAACTGCTTTATCTTTAACACACTTCCGATTTCATCGAAAAGCACATCATTTTCCTCATGGTCAGTTGCAATTTCAAGTGTACCGTCTTCTTCAAAATAAAGAGTAATTATTCCACTTATTTCTTCTGTATAGAGCACGCACATTACCTTAAGCTCATCTTTTACTCTTTGTGGAAGGCTGTCAAAATCATCATTAAAATAAAACTTTTTATCATAGGAATTACTGCCACATAAAACTATTTTATCCTGATACATTTTTTACCTCATTTCGCATGAACGTTGCCGGTAAGTGTTGCATACATTACTGCCTTAATAGTATGCATTCTGTTTTCAGCTTCATCAAATACTTTACTGTAATCAGATTCAAATACTTCATCAGTTACTTCCATCTCATTAAGGCCATATTTTTCACTGATTTTTCTTCCAATTCCGGTATCCAAATCATGGAAGCTAGGAAGACAGTGAAGGAAAATTACATCGTCAGCTGATGACTTAATAACCTCCATAGTTACCCTATAAGGGAGAAGGTCGTTAATTCTTTCTTCCCAAACCTCGTCAGGCTCACCCATTGAAACCCAGACATCTGTTGAAATTACGTCTGCACCTTTCACGCCTTCTTCTACACTCTCGGTAAACTTCATATTTGCTCCTGAAGCCTTTGCATAGGTTTTACAAAGCTCAATAAGCTCTTCATTTGGCCAATATTTTTTAGGTGCACAGCATGTAAAATTAAGTCCCATCTTTGTGCAGGCAATCATCAATGAATTTCCTGTATTGTAACGGGCATCACCCATGTAGGTAAAATTAATGCCCTTAAGCTTTTTAAAATTGTCCCTGATTGTAAGAAGGTCTGCAAGCATCTGTGTAGGATGATATTCATTCGTAAGACCATTCCATACAGGAACGCCTGCATATTTATCAAGTTCTTCAACAATAGCCTGTCCAAAGCCTCTGTATTCAATCCCATCATACATTCTTCCAAGAACTCTTGCGGTATCCTTTATGCTCTCCTTTTTGCCAATCTGAGAAGCATTAGGATCAAGATAAGTACTTCCCATACCTAAATCCTGAGCAGCCACCTCAAACGAACAGCGGGTTCTTGTGCTGGTCTTTTCAAATATGAGTGCAACATTTTTTCCCTCACAGCCGCTAACCTTAATACCATTTTTCTTTTTTGTTCTAAGCTCCTCGGCAAGATCAAGAAGCTCTCCAATTTCTTCAGGTGTGTAATCCTTTAGTGTAAGAAATGAACGTCCTAAATATTTTTCGTTTGAGTTATTCATAGTGTCTCCTTATTGATATATATTTGTCGAAAATTTTACTGTTATCAAATTTATTATTCATCAAAAAATGAAAAATTGCGGCTGCTTTAAAAACAGCCGCTAAACTTAATTTACTGTTTAACTACTTCTGAAATTCCATTTGCAAGTCCTGCAATTCCTTGAATTTCTGAAGGAATAATAATCTTAGTAGCCTTACCATCTGCTGCCTTAGCAAATGCTTCAAGACTCTTAAGTCTGAGTACCGGATCAGTAGGTGCTGCTTCGTTTAAGTACTGCAAGCCTTCTGCATTAGCCTTCTGTACGGCTCTAATTGCTTCTGCCTGACCTTCCGCTTCTCTTATTGTTGCTTCCTTCTTTGCTTCTGCACGAAGGATTGCTGATTTCTTTTCAGCCTCAGCTTCAAGAATAGCTGACTCTTTTTTACCTTCAGCAACAAGGATTGCTGACTTTTTCTCACCCTCTGCAATGAGAATAGCTTCACGTCTTTCACGTTCTG
>CAZVBH010000083.1:0-9426 GCA_964625275.1 uncultured Lachnoclostridium sp. | reverse complement strand
AAAAGAGCAATTTTCGCGAAGTCAGCAACCTCATAATCAAGGCTCTTTGCAAAGGTTTCAATAAAGGAACCGCAGCCTGAGGAGCATGCTTCATTAAGCTGAACGCTGTCTACAGTACCATTCTTTATCTTTATGCATTTCATGTCCTGACCACCAATGTCAAGGATACAGTCAACTGTAGGATCAAAGAAAGCAGCAGCATAGTAGTGCGCTACAGTTTCTACCTCACCCTCATCAAGCATGAGAGCAGACTTAACCAAGGCCTCACCATAGCCGGTTGAACATGAACGTACAATTCGGGCACTGTCAGGTAAAATTGAATAAATTTCCTTTATTGCTTTAATGGTAGTCTTTAAAAGACTTCCGTTATTATTTGAATAAAATGAATAGAGCAGGGTACCATCCTCGCCAACTACTGCAAGCTTAGTAGTTGTGGAGCCAGCATCGATTCCAAGGAAGCAGTCACCTTCATAGTCTGCAAGGGAACCCTTCTTAACAGTATGTATGCTGTGACGAGTCTGGAATTTTTCATAATCTGCCTGATCTTTAAAAAGTGGCTCCATACGATTAACTTCAAAGTCCATCTGAATACCTTCGTCAAGCTTCTTCTGCATTGATGAAAGCAGGAAGGACTCTTTACCATCAGAAGTCATTGCAGAACCGATTGCTGCAAAAAGATGTGAATTATCCGGATCGATTATATGTTCATCATCCAGCTTTAGTGTACGAATAAAAGCTGCCTTTAATTCTGTAAGGAAATGGAGAGGACCACCGAGGAAGGCTACATGTCCTCTGATTGGCTTACCACATGCAAGTCCTGAGATTGTTTGGTTTACAACTGCCTGGAAAATAGAAGCAGCCAGGTCAGGCTTGGTAGCTCCTTCATTGATAAGTGGCTGAATGTCAGTCTTTGCAAATACACCACAACGTGCGGCTATAGGATAAAGTGCCTGATAGCTCTTAGCATATTCATTAAGTCCTGAAGCATCAGTCTTGAGAAGGCTTGCCATCTGATCGATAAAGGAACCTGTACCTCCGGCACAGATACCATTCATTCGCTGGTCAATACCATTTGTAAAATATATGATTTTAGCATCTTCGCCACCGAGCTCGATAGCCACATCAGTCTGAGGTGCATAGTGTGTAAGTGCAGTAGAAACTGCAACAACCTCCTGAGTAAAGCTGACGCCAAGATGCTTTGCTATTGTCAGTCCACCTGAGCCGGTAATTACGGCTGAAACCTCATTGTCACCAATTTTATCAATTGCCTTCTTTAAAAGGTCGGCAAGGGTTGACTGGATATTGGCGAAATGACGCTCGTAGTCTGAAAATAAAATATCTTTGTTTTCATTTATAATTGCGATTTTAACAGTAGTGGAACCGATGTCGATTCCTAAAAATAATTTATTATTCAAAAGAAAACCTCCATAAATGTTTTCAACGCAGAATCTTACTCATTATACGACAAAAAATGATTTTGTTCAACTTATGAATTTATTATAATTTTATAAAAAAGATAGAAAGTCATTTATAAGGTTTCGAATAAGGACGGGCAGGCTAAAATATGATGCACGACGAGCGCGCTTCGCGCCTATCATGCTCTTACGTGCAAACATATTTTTAGCCTGCCCTGTATAATGTAGTGCAAAACGGCAAATATGAAATAAATTTATTCTTTAATAAAAGTCATTTGGCAATTTATTGATAAGGACGGGCAGGCTCAAATATGATTCATAAGTTGGTTGTATTTCGAGGCGAGATGGGTTATACTTAGGGGAAATATGAATTAATTTCTCTTACGAAACAGGAGGATTTTATGTCGAATCGCAAAAAGCAAAGGGTTAAAATTGTTGAGCAGTCTATGCTTAGTGATGGTATTTTTAGTATTTGGTTTGAGGCGCCTGATGTAGCTTTAGCTGCGAGGGCCGGTCAGTTTATTTCGATTTATACGAATGATGCTTCGAAGCTTCTTCCGAGACCAATTAGTATCTGTGAGATTGATAGGGCTAAGGGGCTTATTAGGGTTGTTTACAGGGTTTCCGGTGCCGGTACTAAGCAATTTTCTGAATTGAGTGCCGGTGACAGTCTTGAAATTCTTGGACCTCTTGGCAATGGCTATGATTTAGAGGCTATCAATAATAATGGTGGTGCTTTATGTGTAGTTGGTGGTGGAATTGGTATTCCTCCTATGCTTGGTCTTGCTAAGGCTTACAAGGAAAAATATCCTGAGAATGAGGTTATTGCTGTTCTTGGTTACAGGGATAAATTTACTTTTCTTACTGATGAATTTGAGTCGACATGTAAGGTTTATTATGCTTCTGATAATGGTGATATTGGTATTAAGGGCAATGTTATTGATGCAATTAGGGCTTATGAGCTTTCTACTGATTGTATCTGTGCCTGTGGTCCGACTCCGATGCTTCGTGGTCTGATTGCCTATGCTAATGAAAAGGGTGTTAAGACCTTTATCTCTCTTGAAGAAAAGATGGCTTGTGGTATTGGTGCCTGTCTTGCATGTGTTTGCAAGAGCAAGGAAATTGATGATCATAGTCATGTACATAATAAACGTATATGCAAGGATGGACCGGTATTTGATTCATCTGAAATTGAACTGTGAAAGGAGAAATTATGCCAAATACAAGTATAAATTTTGCCGGTATTAATTTTAAAAATCCGGTCATTACAGCCTCAGGTACCTTTGGCTCAGGAATAGAATTTGCTGAATTTACTGATTTAAATAAATTGGGTGGTGTTGTTACCAAAGGAGTTGCCATTACACCATGGCCGGGAAATCCGACTCCCAGAATAGCTGAAACCTATGGCGGAATGATTAATGCCATTGGTCTTCAAAATCCTGGAATTGATGTATTTCTTGAAAGAGATTTACCTTTCTTAGATGCCTTTGACACAGTGAAGATTGTAAATGTCTGTGGTAAAAGCAAGGAAGAATATGTAGAGTGCGTAGAAAGGCTTGCACAGAGTAATGCAGACCTGCTTGAAATTAACATCAGCTGTCCTAATGTTAAGCATGGTGGAATTGCTTTTGGTCAAAATCCTTTAATGGCTCAGGAAATCACCGAAGCTGTTAAGAAAGTTGCAAAGCAGCCGGTTGTTATGAAGCTTAGTCCGAATGTAACTGATATTACGGAAATGGCAAAGGCTTGCGAAGCCGGTGGTGCAGATGGAATTTCTCTTATTAATACACTTACAGGCATGAAGATTGACATTAATCGCCGTACCTTTGCCGTAGCCAATAAAACAGGTGGTTTAAGTGGACCATGTGTTAAGCCTGTCGCTGTTAGAATGGTTTATCAGGCAGCTAATGCGGTCAAAATCCCGGTAATTGGAATGGGCGGAATTTCTTCTGCGGAGGATGCTCTTGAATTTATCATGGCTGGTGCCAGTCTTGTAAGTGTCGGAACTGCTAATTTCCACAATCCTCATGTTACTGAGGAAATTGTTGAAGGCATTGAGACCTTTATGATTAAAAATGGTGTAAAGGACATCAAAGAGCTTATCGGATGTGTTAAGTAATTAAAGAAACTTATATTGACTTTATTCATACAAACTGATAGAATACGTGAGGTTTTTATACCTAAACTTTTACTTTAAGCTGAGTTTTAACAATATTATTATATATTTATAGAAAGGGTTTAATCATGGAACAGTACAAACAGGAATTTATTGAATTTATGGTCGATTGCGGCGTTTTGAAATTTGGAGAATTCACTCTTAAGAGTGGTAGAAAATCACCTTTCTTTATGAATGCCGGTGATTATGTAACCGGTTATCAGCTTGCCAGACTTGGTGAATACTATGCAAAGGCAATTCATGATAACTATGGAGATGATTTTGATGTGCTTTTTGGACCGGCTTACAAGGGTATTCCTTTAAGTGTTGCAACTGTTATAGCCTATGATAAGCTCTATGGAAAGCAGATTCGTTACTGCTCGGACCGTAAAGAGGAAAAGGACCATGGCGCTGACAAGGGAAGCTTCCTTGGCAGTAAGCTGAAGGATGGTGACAGAGTAGTAATGATTGAGGATGTTACCACCTCCGGTAAGTCAATTGAGGAGACCTATCCTAAGATTACAGGTGCTGCAAATATCGAGGTTAAGGGACTTATTGTTTCTCTTAACAGAATGGAAAAGGGCAAGGGTGAAAAATGTGCTCTTGACGAAGTAAGCGAGCTTTATAATATTCCAACTGCAGCTATTGTAAACATGGAAGAGGTAACAGAATATCTTTATAATCGTGAAATCAACGGTAAAGTTGTTATAAATGATGAAATCAAGGCTGCACTCGATGCTTATTTTGCAGTTTATGGTGCAACAAAATAGAGGAGTACTCATGGCAGAGGTTTTAAATAAATCTGATTTTTATTTTGATTTACCTAAGGAGCTCATAGCTCAGGATCCACTTGAGGACAGATCGGCCTCAAGGCTTCTCGTTATGGATAAAAATACGGGTGCAATCGAACATCGCATTTTTAAAAATATAATTGATTATCTAAACCCTGGCGACTGTCTCGTTATCAACGATACGAAGGTAATTCCTGCGAGAATTATCGGTGAGAAAATCAATGATGAGGAAGCTAAAAAGCACATGTCCGAGGGTGAACATGGTGCAAGGGTTGAGCTACTTCTTTTAAAAAGACATGAGGGAGATGTCTGGGAAACCTTGGTAAAGCCTGGAAAGAAAGCTAAGCCCAGAATGAAAATCAGCTTTGGCGATGGCAGGCTTACGGCTGAAATTCTTGAAATAGTTGATGAGGGTAACAGATTAGTCAAATTTTACTATGATGGAATTTTCGAGGAGGTGCTTGATGCACTTGGCTCAATGCCTCTTCCTCCTTACATAACTCATGAGCTTAAGGATAAAAATCGTTACCAGACGGTTTATGCTAAGTATGAGGGTTCTGCAGCTGCACCAACGGCCGGACTTCATTTTACGAAGGAGCTGCTTGAACAGGTTAAGGCAAAGGGAGTAAAGATTGCTCATGTTACTCTTCATGTTGGCCTTGGTACCTTTAGACCGGTTAAAGAAGAAAATGTTCTTAATCATCATATGCATACAGAGCATTATCGTTTGCACGAGGCCGATGCAGAAATGATTAATTCTACAAAAGAAAATGGTGGCAGAGTAATTTGTGTCGGAACTACTTCGACAAGAACCGTAGAAACCTGTGCAACAGAAGACGGAAGAGTTAAAGCAGGAGAAGGTGATACTTCAATATTTATCTATCCTGGCTATAAATTCAAGGTGCTTGACGGGTTAATCACCAATTTCCATCTTCCTGAGTCAACGCTGGTGATGCTTGTATCAGCACTGTGTGGCAGAGAGAATATATTAAATGCCTATAAGGTCGCCGTTGAAGAAAAATATAGATTTTTCTCCTTCGGGGATGCATGCCTGTTTATATAAACTAACTTGTCTGAAAAGTCCCGCTGCATAAGCGGTGTGAAGTGACACCCCTAAAGTAAGACTTCGGGTGTGAAGTGACACCCCCAAAGTCTTACTTTTGGGGTCACTGGACTTTTAAACCTTAATAGCTATAAGGTGGCCTTTGAATAAAAAATAGAATAATGATTTTGGAAAAGCTATACAAAATGTGTTAAAATGAGTGTTTTAGGCTCTGTGATTGTGAAAAATTGATAATAAAATTTTTATAAATATGTAATTGTTATTAAAACTGAACAAAAATTACAAGTTCTTAAATGAAAAATTAACTAAAAATGACATTAACCATGACATTTTTTACAATTGACAACATTTTGTTACAATTGAAGTGCTCCTTGATGTTGACAAAAAAGTACATATTAGGTAAAATTCAATCATAAAGATTGATTACAATCATAGGGTGGTGGGACCCTCTCAAATAAAGATAAATAAGGAGGGGCTTCATGGCTTCTATAAAAATTAAATCTGGCACAAAGCTTCAGCTTGCATTTGACGTTGCAATGGGTAACGAACCTAACTTCAATATGATTTGTACCTTCGGTAAGTCGCTTGATGAGTCTGCCTTTTTAATTTCTATTCCTATGAAGAATGGAAAGGCATTACCACTTGATGAAAATCAAAAGCTTTTAATTAAGTATGGCTCAGGTAGCAGTGCAATGATTCTTGCAGGCTATGCTGATGATATAGTTAAAGACGGAATCAGACGTTACTGGAAGATTCGTCGAGTTTCAGAACAAAGACAGTTCTTCCAAAGAGCTGATGAACGTTTAAAGGTTGCATTAAGAGTTGAGTATATGCAGGAAACCTGGCCTTTAAATGATGACGGAGAGATTGAAAAAGAAGAGGGTATGAGCCTCGATATTTCAGCCGGTGGTGCTGCTATTTATCTTAATCGTCGATTTGATGTTGGTGAGGTGTGTGAGCTTTCACTTCCAAGAATCGGTACCAGCGCGGATGGACGTGCCATTAAAGATATTGTTGGAGCTGTCTGCTGGCTTAGAGAAGCACCAAAGGGAAGCCTTTATCGAAACATTTGTGGTCTTCAGTTCAGATTTTCCAATGATGAGGATCGTGAGAGATTAAAGGCTTACGTTGCAAATGTAAAGGCAAAGTATAAACTATGAGCATTTTCAAAAAAAAGAAAAATGATCGTATCGTTCGTATAGAAGAGCTTGAAAAAATCCTTTCCGAGGAGGGTGAGGATGTCGACAAGGAAACTATTATCAGTATGTATATGCCAAAGCGAAGAGTTAAGCGCTTCGGTCAGGCATTACTCAGACTCGATAAACTCCATTTGGCTCTGCTCTTAATGACACTTTTTGTAGCAATTCTTTTCATTATAGCTTTCATGCAGGAAAAGATGGGTAACTTCACAATAAATCTTAATCGACTTGAACTTTATCGTAAAGGTATTGCAATTGATTCAGATGGAAGCTTCTCAAATCCAACTGCAAGGCTATCAGCCAATACCGTTTCGGATGCTACAAATATGACACTTGAAGATTTACCTGAAGACATTGATGATGTCGATGGTAATCATAATGGAAAAAACTACATGGCTTATACCTACTACGTTCGTAATGCAGGTAAAGAGGATGTAGGCTATCAGGCAATAATTACTCTTGACTCCTGTGCAAAGGGAGCTGAGAAAGCCGTCAGAGTTGCAGTTTGGAAAAATGGTGAGCGTACAATTTATGCTGCTCCAGCTTCTGACGGAGGTGAAGAAGACGGATGTGTAAGCTTTGAATCTGATTCAACTGTCTGCACAATGGTAGAGGAAAATTTCCTCGTTGGTAATGTAGACAAGTACACAATCGTCATTTGGATGGAAGGTGAAGATCCTGAATGTATTGACAATATCGTCGGCGGAAGCGTAGAGTTCAGTATGAAAATCGACGCACTTGATGATGATGACTCAAGCCTTCTCTCGAAGTTCGTTCAGGATATTAAAGATACACTTTCCGGCAACAAATCCATCAGTGCTTCCGGTACTGACGCACCGGACTACTACACCGGTGGAGATGTAACCTACGAAAATCGTAGGAATCAGTAATTATGATATTAATGGCGCCACAACAGCCGTTGATATAAAAGGTATTTTACCTAAAGGTAATTAATGTAATTTATAGAATTAATCTTGGAAAATTGATTTATAATAAAATTGATTTTTAACAGAATTGATTTTAATTGAATTGATTTTTGAATGAATTAATTTGAAAATTGATTTTGAAATTTTTTTGTGAAATTCATTTTATTAGGTTGATTTTTATAAGATTTCATTTTGTAAGTTTCATTAATCCTATGTTACAAAATTTATGGTAAACCACTTGAAAGGGTGGGGCACAAAACTTAAGAGCCTAAAGTTTATTACAATTTAATTTTGCTGAGAAACCAAATTCCCACCAGGACATACGGTGGTGAAGTTCTCTTCTCAACCGGGCCCGGTGAGAGTGTGATTTGTCTGCAAAATGGTTTAATAAGCCAGTGGCCGTCAGTTACCTCGAACTTCAGAAATGTCTATGAAGTAAGAGTTTAATTTACTGACAAATATTTGAAAGGAGAAATGATTATGACTAACAATGTTAAATCCTTAAAGAAACAATTAATGGCAGCAATCGCCATGGTAGTCGTAGCAGCAATTGCACTTAGTTCAGCAACTTATGCATGGTTTGTAAATAATGCAAGAGTTCAGGCAACTGATGTTAGCGTTAGTGCTTCTACAGCTTATTCTTTACTTATATCTCAGGATAATGAAACTTGGGGCACTACTACTGCTCTTAATGGTGTCTCAGGTCTTACACCAGTATCAACAACTGGTGAAATTCTTGGAAATGGTGATAATGCAACAGAAGCTTTAAAACTTACTGCTGCTGAGCCAGATAACAACATTAATAAAGTTGGTATTGGTGATGGAAAATCTGTAGAAATTGGTGATCTTCGTTTTACTGCAGGTGCTACTTGGAAAGATAACTATATGACTTCATTCGCTGAAGTAAGTAAAGATTCCGAGGCAAATTCTGATAAAGAAAAGTATTTTTATACAGATACAGTATATTTAAAAGCTGCTCAGAATAGCAATTTACTTCTTGATAGTACAGGTATCAAAATTTCTTGGACAGATTATTCAGATACTACTTCAGAATTAAGTCTAGCTGATTTCGCTGTATTACCAACTGAAACTATTATTACTCAAGCAGATATTGAAAATGCAGATGCTAGTTCAGAGTTAAAGAGTAAAACTGCTGATGATGAAAATACTGTTAAATCAAAACAAGAATACAATGAGAATCTTCAATCTGCACAGGAATTACTTAAAACACTTAGAGTTGGTTTCGTAATTACAACTTATACAAACGGTACTGCTGATGATACGAGTGATACTGTTTCTGGATATAAATTTTTTGAATATCAGTTAGTAAATACATATATCAATGATGATAATGCAATAAATACAACTATTGATGAGAGTAGTGTAGCTGAAGGTATTAAAAAAGCTGTTAAAGCTAGTACTGGAACTGTAGCTGAGATTGAGTCAGAGAGTCTCACAAGTGGTTCGGTACCTTTAATTATTGATAAGTCTGCTGAAGGTAGTGATACTTCTATAGTTACGACTTCTGATCAGTCTGGAAAAGACGTTCTTGCTACAATGTCTACAAATGAAGTAGTAAAGTGTGACATTTATGTATGGATGGAAGGTTGTGATTACGATACAGTTGCAGCTAATATTTCATCATTTAGTGGTACAGGCGTAACTGGACTTCAGTTTGGTTTCTGTTTAGGTGAAGTAAGCAACTAGAAGTAAAGTGTCAAAGTAAAGTGTCAATGGAGTAAAGTGTCAGGCACTATAAAAATTTTATAAATTTTTTAATAAAGATTTTTGATACCGGATGCTCTAAGCTCTAGCTTTGAAAAACTAAATATGTAAATAAAAGTACCTCCTCGTGTTGTGGGCGCGGGAGGTACTTT
>CAZVBH010000082.1:0-9747 GCA_964625275.1 uncultured Lachnoclostridium sp. | reverse complement strand
TAAACGCTTCCAAATCCTTCTCAGAATTAATCAGCATTATTTCCTCAAATTTTCCATTTTCTAAATTTTTAAAGCCTGCCACCTGTTCTCCGGTACATATACTGCAGTGAAGCACCGGCTTTAATTTTGTACTGTCATATTCTCTCTTAGTAATCTTCTTAGTTTCTCTCTTAGTAATCTTCTTTCCAAACACAACATATCCTCCTCGCTGTTTCGCACTGCATTAACATTTGCTTTCTATTATGGGTTACACCTGCCACAAGGGCTGTAGCCCTTTGCGATAACATCATCTCTGGTGCCATGATATTCCTGTTTATTCGATTCATTCATCTGTCTTACACTACTGCAACCGGGTTTATGAAATTTTTTGGTATTAGTATTTAACACATAATCATTTCCCTCATCTGTCTTGGTTTCTGTAATAGTTGCTTTTGGTGTAGGCGTTGCTGTAAATGTAGGTGTAGGCGTATTTGTAGCCTTGACTGTTGGTGTAGATGTTGGCGTATTTGTAGCACGAGCAATTGGTGTAGGTGTACCAGTTGCCTTGACTGTTAGTGTAGGTGCATTAGTATCCTTTGCAATTGGAGTTTGAGTAGCTACTGCCGTAATCACAGCTTGCTCTGTACCGCTTTCCCAATTATCACCCGTAGCATAATCTATCTCGACACCCGGCTGTACGTTATAGCAAAATACGTTAAAAAGTATTCCATCACCACCGTCTTCAATTGAAATTGCTTCCATCAAAACGCCGGCAGCCAGTAAATTATCTCCTTCAAAAACAGGTGTAACTCGATACAATACATGATTACCGGTTTTCTTAATATAATCAGCCACCATTTCTTCAAAAGGTAACTGTCCTTCAATATTCATATATCTTGTACCGGTAATCAAATTGCATTCATTGGCATTCTCTCCGGTAAGCTGATATCCTATTAAATGGCAACGATTGTACAGATAATTATCATCAATAAAATCGTATTTAACAAGATGCCATCCCGTAGGCTTTATCTGACCAATTGCACCTCTTTCTTCCGTTGGCATCAAATCCTTGCCTATACTTGCTACTGTGACCTGACATCTTCCCAAATCATCTAAAGGACTGTAATACTCATAGGACTCAGTAGCTCCTGCAATTTCGCCTTCCGTAAAATAAGGTACATTATCATTTACAATGGCATAAGCGGAATCTGAATATTCGGGTAGTTCTGATATATCAGTATTACTGCTCTCAATTGCCGGCTGAATTTTTTGAATTTCTTCAGTTATCTCAGCAACAGGCGTAGTATCCAATTCTGTGACTATAGGTGTGATACTGCTTTGGGCATCAGCCGAAGTTACTTCAGCATCATTTACAGATAAGGTTACTTTAGCATTGGTTCTACTCGATGATGAATGTCCGGCTCCGGAATTGTTATCAGTGGTAGAGCACTTAGAACAGATAGCACATAATATGAAAAATATAATTATGGCTGTCAGACATCCCTTGCGTTTATTCTTTGGTTTAGTGCTATTATCTTTTCTTATCTTCATCTCAAAGAAATCTCCTTTGATTTAGCAGACTTTTCATCGTTCCTATATATTTTTTTATTATATGTAAATAAGAGCCATTTATCAAGTTGTTTTCGCTCAAAACATCATTGTATTATGTAAAGAAATGTGTTATAACTATTCAAACAAGACAAGGGGTATTACAATGGCAAAAACAATTCTGATTGTAGAGGACGATAATGATATTAACAATATGCTTCAAATTCTGCTAAGGCAAAATGGATATGAAGTAATCAGTGCATATTCGGGTACGGAGGGATTACTTGTTCATGGTGAAAATATTAGTCTGATTCTTCTTGACCTTATGCTTCCGGGACGAAGTGGTGAGGATATCATCCTTGAATTGAAGCAAAAGCACAACATCCCTATAATTGTAATGAGTGCAATTCATGATATAAATAAAAAGGTAGATTTATTTGCACTCGGTGCGGACGATTACGTCACGAAACCATTTCATAACGACGAACTGCTTGCTAGGATTCAAGCACGTCTGCGAACTGATTCTACTCCTGCAAAATCAGAAACGCTCTTCTATAAAGACATTGAAATCAACAAAAATGATTTTTCTGCGAAGTGCGCCGGAAAAAGTATAGATCTTTCACGCCATGAATTTGCTCTACTTTGCCTACTTATGGAAAATCCTAACCATACCTGCACTAAAAGTTTTATTTATGACACCGTATGGGATTATGAAAATTCTGCTGATGACAATACGCTTAATGTTCATATCAGCAAGATTCGCAAAAAATTAAAAGAGTGCAATCCTGATTGTGAATACATCGAAACTGTCTGGGGAATCGGATATCGTCTAAAAAAATAATCAATTTAAGACTTTTTTAAGATTTAATTTAAGTGTTTTTTTATGCTTTCATGCTAACATAATTCAAAAGGCAAAAGTTAAAAGCATTGTGCTTGGACAAATTAGCTTTTGTACTAGGTAAATCAAAAATTTAGGAGGAATGATGACTATGCGTGAAAGCGTATTAAAAACCAGCAACCTTACCAAACGTTATAAGAAGTTCACTGCTCTCGACAATGTTAATATGAACGTCTGTCGTGGAGATATATACGGACTTATTGGCAAAAATGGTGCCGGTAAAACTACCCTTATGAAAATTGTTACGGGACTCACCGATAAAACTGAAGGTGATTTCGAGCTATTTTCTAAAAGTGGTAAGTTAGCTACAGACGAGAAAAGACGTATCGGCTGCCTCATTGAAAATCCTGCATTTTTCGGTGGTCTGACAGCTTATCAGAATTTAAAATATTATGCTCTCCAAAAGGGCATTGTCGACATGGGACAAATTGATGAAGCCTTGTCACTTGTAAATCTTAGTGATGTAAAAAACAAAAAATTTCGCACCTTCTCTCTAGGTATGAAGCAACGTCTTGGTATTGCATTTGCAATGCTAGACAATCCGGATTTAATCATCCTTGATGAACCAATTAATGGTCTTGATCCAATTGGCATCAGTCAAATGAGGGAGACATTCCAAAAACTAAACTCTGAGCGTGGAATAACATTTATGATATCAAGCCATATTCTGTCGGAGCTATATACTGTTGCAAATCGTTTTCTTTTTATCGATAACGGTAGGGTTCTAAAGGAAATCACAAAAGAGGAGCTGGATATCGAATGTGCCAAATGTGTAGTATTAAAAACTGGCGATGCTAAGCATTGTGCTACTATTATTGAAAAAAATGGTATTTACAACTACAAGGTAACCGGTACGGATGAAATACATATTTATGAAGAAACAATTATGCCTGCACAGCTGAACAGACTGCTTATTGAAAATGGTGCAGATGTTACAGAAATTTACGAATCTGGAATTTCGCTTGAAGATTATTTCAAGTCACTGGTTGAGGAGGTTTAAGTCATGATAAATATAATAAAAGCAGATTTTTACAGAGTTTTTAAAAGTATTGCAATCTACATAGGTATTGTGGTTATGCTGTTTATAATAGGTACTAGTATATATGCTGTTCAGCCGGGGAATATAGGAACTATAAATGTAAACTCAGTGAGCACAAACGAAACATACAGCAGTGCAATGACCGATATGACAGTAACTGAATTAACCAGTTTAAGCCTTACAGATTTTAGGAAAATAATGCTTAAAGCTGAAGGTTACGAGCTTGACCGAGATATACTTGCGCAAAATATAAATCTTTATTACGTATTTATTTTTGTTGCAGCACTTACCATTGCGGTAGAATTTTCAGGTGGAAAGGTCAAAAATACTTTATCTTCTGCTATTAGCAGAAACAAATATTTTGCTTCAAAAACTCTTTTTGTAACGCTTCTCTGCCTGCTGTTTTTCTTTGCAAACACCTATATTACATACTTTGCAAACATTATTTTCAATAATAAAAATCTTGCGTCGAGTCTTGGCACAGTGACAAAAATAACTTTAATGCAGTTGCCGGCGATACTGGCTCTTATAAGCGTTTTAAATGGGCTTGCATTTATCACTAAAAAGACTTCGTATTTCAATACGATTTCAATTATGTTAATAATGATTTTTCAGTTGCTACTGAATTTTGCTATTAAACTTTTTAATATAGACGAAAAATTTGCAAACTATGAGCTGCAAATTATGCTTAGCAAGCTTGCAAACAATCCTTCGCACAGCTATATTGTTCACAGCTACATTATCTGTGCAATTATAATAATTGTATGCAATCTGTTAGGATATCTCTCATTTAAAAAATCAGAAATAAAATAAGAAACGAGGAACAGCAAATGATGACATTATTAGGATTTTTATTAGGAATAGTATTTGTTATTATGCTGTTCCTTTTTATATTACAAACATGTGAAATTAAGAGGATTTCAAAGATTCTTAAAAATATTCGCTCAGAGAATACAAATGAACTTATACATTCAAAGTATGGTGGTAAATCAACCGCTGTACTTATAAAAGAAATCAATGAAACACTTAAAGAAATGCGATTAAGTAAAATCGAATATAATCGGAAAAGCCATAATTTAAAGCAAATGATGACTAACATATCCCATGACCTGCGTACACCACTTACCTCTGCCATGGGATATATTGGAATAATCCGCAACTCCAAGCTGTCAGCAGAAGAAAAAGCTCGTGAAATTGCTATTGTTGATCAGCGCCTAATTCGTCTGGAAGAACTGATTAATTCTTTTTTTGAGCTATCAAAAATCATCTCTGAAGACAAACAGCCTGATTTAGAAGAGATAAATCTTGTATCCGTACTGGAAGAATGTATCGTGCATTATTATGATGATTTTTCCAGTAGAAATCGTGAGATTATTTTTCACTGTAATGAGCGCAAAATTGAGATTCTGTCCAACAAAAATTTGCTCATGCGCATTTTCGACAATCTGATAAGTAATGCCTACAAGCATGGTGAAGAAAATCTTACCATAACTGTGAAAAATTTCGAAAGCGTCCAAATCAGCTTTGCCAACATCCTTTATGATTCAAAAATTGACATTGAACGCATTTTTGACGAATTCTACACTACAGATCTTTCAAGAACAAAAGGTAATACCGGACTTGGTCTTGCCATTGCAAAACAGTTTACCGAAATGCTCGGTGGTTGCATTTCTGCAAAATATTCAGAGAATAGATTTGTTGTGACTGTAGAGCTGTTTAGACCGTCCATGCCATAATGCAATTCCACCCACAACTACAAGTGGCAGCATCGAAATTAAATTAATTCGAACATAGCTGTTCTGATATATTGTCTCGTCAACCTGCAGAAAATCTGCATATACACTCGGAAGGGTATTAGTCAGCGCATGAATGAGTGCAGCTGGAATCACAGAACCACTTTTCTTTGTTGCCAGTACAAGTACACTTCCAAGCAATATATTAGAAAGAATCAAAAACAGCAGATTACAAAGCATTGTAGAAAAGTCACTTTGTGCCAGCATTGCAAGATGCCAGAAGCCACGAATGATACCAATAAAAATTATTGCCATCACTGTGCCATACATTCGTTCAAGTCTTGGATAAAGATAACCCATCCATCCGACTTCCTCTCCCAAAAGAATCCAAAACTGTAGGATTGAAACCATTATATATAATAGAATTTTAAAAACAAAGCGTACCGGTTCAAAGCCCTCAAACCATTCTGCATGAGGGAACAAAAAAACCGTAAGTGGCGTATCATAAAGTCCTAGTATTACACCTACTACTATTGCAGCGACATATACTTTAATATTTCCATGCAGGCGTGGGAAAATACCAACCTCACTGATTGATTTTCCATCTATAAGGGTAAGAAGTGTAGCCGTAACCATTGGTATAAAGCATGCCAGACCATACAAAAACTGCGACCTTGGTACTGTATAATTCGCATCAATAAGGCCTGCGCACCATACAAGAATCCAAGTAACCGGTAAACATATTACAATAAATCTCAAAGCCTGTCTGTATTCTGTTTTATACTTCATAAGTCTCCACTCCTCTCTGATATAATTGGCAGGATATCCGATATGAAATATAATAAAGTGCAAATATCATATAAGGCAGGATTGCCGCTATTCCTAGCAAAACACCGGATAATTTATTATTGCTTGAAAACCAATTAACAATTGTATCAAAAATAGTATTCGAATCCGGCAAAGGTCCGAATAATAAATAGACGATTATCAAAAATACAACTCCAAATAGCACCAGTAGCTTTACCTGTTTTCCCGACTTTGAGCCATAACGCACTAAAAACGGAGTCTCCACCGCGCGTAAAAAAAGCTGTAAAAAAAAGAGGCATAATCGTATTCCCAGCGTTTCGCCTGACATATTATTTACCACGCAGAGTGCTTGGTCGCACACTTCTCCCCACACCAGCAGGACAAATGATAAAAGCAGCATTTCATAATATTTGCTTAAAACCTGTCCTTTGCTCATCATTGGAGATGATGAAACAAAAGCACTATAGCATTTATTTTCATCATGTAAAAAAAGATTTTCCTGTACGCTTGCAATCAGTTGTGCAACAGATATCCAAAGAAGCAACGGAATAACCAAAAATACCACCACATAAATTTCATTTTCATCAGTATAACCACATTTAGTCAAAATCCATTTCCAGGGCAGGAAGAACATTGCTAACTGAACTAGTAAAATACAAGCATTAAATATCAGGCTTTTTTTCATGACACAAAAATCTTTATAGATTAGTCCAATCATGCTCTCTCCCTCCTTCCATAAATCCTACAGGAATACATAAAGCTTATAGCAATACCCGCAACCGCAACAGGCAATCCAATAAGGATTCCTGGGGTTTGCAGGTCTTTTACTTTTTCAATCAGTTTCGATGGATTTATGCCATTTTCCATTCCAACCATCATTGCAAAACCAATCCCTGTATAGGAAACCACCAAAAGTCCTATTGCAATTGCTGACACGCTTCTGCCGGTTTTAAAATGAAACGCCAACGGCATAAAAATACTAATCAAGATACATGCCACTGCAAGCAAAAGTAGTTGATTTTTTAAGTCCCAGATTTGGTAAGAAATAGTCGAGATAGCTCCAAGCATTACAGAATAGACCAAGGTATATACAAAAGAAAATCCAATCAACAGCATGCATGTCAGATAACGGGCACCGACAGCTTTGCCGATGGTAAGTGGCATTGTATAGCTGTATTTCATCCAACCGCTCGCATAATCCCGATATACAGACTGAAGGCAGAGTTCTACGGAAAAAAGCAAAATCAGATAAGGCAGATAAAAGAATATTTGTACCACTGCACTATTCTCCCCTTGCAAATTACCAAATTGAAGTGAGAGGCTTACCAAAATTCCCAGTACACTAAGTAATACTGCCAGCAATAGGAAGCCAAAGAACCGTCTTTTACCAAGACACCATTCCTTGTATAAAATGCCTTTCACTACGACCACTCCCCCTTTTTGGCATTGACATAAAACAGCAGAATATCTTCTAAAGATGCATTATCCATTGCTAGTCCGTTGTATTTTTTCATACAAGCTGTCCGATTTCTAACCATTACCTCTACACTATAATCTGTCACACGTGCGCTTACGATATCCTCCGGTTCTATTTCCCGGTAGTCACTTTTACTGCACTTAATTATGCCATGGTCTGCCAATACATCATCCTTATAACCGGTTAAAAGCAGCTTTCCGTTATGAATCATTGTCACACTGTCCGCCACTTTTTCCAAATCCGAGGTAATGTGAGAGGACATTAAAATACTGTGGTCCTCCGACTGCAGATATTCTAAAAATATATCCAGACACTCACTACGCACCACCGGATCAAGTCCTGTAGTTGCCTCGTCCATAATCAGTAGCTTTGCGTTGTGAGAAAGTGCCGCTGCTATCTGCAGCTTCATTTTCATGCCCTTAGAAAAATCACCAATTTTTTTTCGTTTTGGAATCATTAATCTTTCTAAATATGTATCATATGCCACATGATTCCATTCACTGTATACCTCGCGCAAAATCCGTTCAAGCTGTGTGGCATTCAACTGATTTTGAAAAGGAATTTCATCAAATACTGCACTAATCTGCTCTTTTATTTCACGCTCATTTTTAATATTATCCATTCCCAGCAATTGAATATTTCCTGCTTCACGACGAACAATATTCAATATTGCCTTAATCGTTGTAGTCTTTCCGGCTCCGTTTTGACCAATGAACCCCATGATACTTCCCTTTGGCACCGAAAAACTGATATCATCTAACAAAAACCCATCGTAACGAACCGAAAGCTTCTGAATCTGAATTGCATTTTCATAATCAGCCATCGTTTTCCTCCTCAATCAATACACCCATAATTTCCTGTAAATTTTCCATTGAAAGTCCTGCCTGCTTCGACTTATCTATCACCTGCCTAAGCATTTCTTCAATCTGTCGCAGCTGTTCCTCACGCAGCAGCTCTATGTTTTGTGCCTTCACAAAGCTTCCCCGACCTGAGTATGACTCAATAAAGCCTTCTCGCTCAAGCTCTTCATAAGCACGCTTAGTTGTTATAACACTGATTCGAAGCTGCATGGCAAGATTCCGCATGGAGGGAAGCATTTCTCCCTCCTGTAATTTACCACTAATAATTTGTTCCTTAATCTGTGTCACAATCTGCATATAAATTGGCTCTCCGCTAGAATTTGTAATAATAACATCCATGGTAGACCTCACATCATTGTGTATATACGTTATATACAATATAAGTGGACTAATTGAGATTGTCAAGAGCTATTTTTTCATTATTTTCATGGTTATTTTTTCATTATTTTTATGGCTAGTTTCTTTCCAGAAACCACTTATTATTATCTTCATAATAAAGATGACTTTCTCTGCCATTTACAATGCATGTATATCTGATACCTGCTCCACCCGCCCTAAGGCTGGCTGCTCTTCTAACATCCTTTACATTCTGAATTTCATAAACCCTGCCATCTTCCCAGCGAAATGATTTAGGCTTCAAAGCTCCTTCCTTTGAAAACTCAGCTGTAACATCAACATATACCTTATTTCCCATATATAACCTCCATGTAATGATTATTGCGTAATTTGAGATTGTTGAACTTTTCCTCATATGAGTTATTATAATTCCAATTTAATTGTATTTCAAGAGGTCTTGAGTTGTTTTTGCAATATTTCGTTGTAATTTTTAATATTTTAGCTGAATTTTAAAAGTCCACACCACAAAAAAGCCGCAGACCAACTGCGGCTATCAAAGCGGATATTTCGGGTCCGCTTCGCTACTTGCTCATAACCTTAAAGCCACTTCGTGGTTAAATGATACTTTTTGTTAGCAAACCTAATTGTAACTAAGTACGAAGCCGCAACAATTGCCACGCAGAAAACACAAATTGCTATAAACAACAGCTTACAATTTGGAATACTCGAAAAGTTTTCGCATAAGTCTGTCCTGTGTATAAATTTGTGAGAATCATCTGCAAGGTTAACAAGGGCTATAAAAATTGCTCCAAAAATAATCGCAATCACAGTTGCAAGGCCTTTCCATCTTTTTTTATTTGCAACAAAGGTCAGCGGCAGGAAGGTAAAGGGTACAGCTATCGAAAAAATAACAGGTATAAAATCTCCCAGCTTGACTGTTGGAATATACGAATGGTTAATCAAAGAGATTAAAATTGAAGCTGCAACAATAAAAATCGAACAATATGCCATGTTACTGAGTGTTTCAAGATAAATGTAAGTAGCTCGGCGTTTATTGCTCAATGCAAGCG
>CAZVBH010000081.1:0-9843 GCA_964625275.1 uncultured Lachnoclostridium sp. | reverse complement strand
TCCCGAAAAAATAAAGGTTTAGACAATAAAAAGGTAGTAAAATTTGACACTACCAAGAATTTTAGGAGGGTTTTATCATGATGACACAGGAAATTCAAAACGAATTAGTTAAGGGGTTAGTTGAAATATTTGGGAATAATATTTATAAAGTGATTTTATATGGTTCAGTAGCAAGAAATGAAGAATCTAGTGAAAGTGATATTGATATTGCTGTGATAGTAAAAAAACCAATTTCACAGGATACAAGGACTGCTTTTATAGATTTGAGTGCTGATTTAGATTTAAAGTATGATAAAGTTTTCTCAATTATAGAAATTGAAAAAGAGACTTTTGAAGCATGGGAAAGTGTTTTACCATTTTATAAAAATGTATCAAGAGAAGGTATTGTTTTATGGAAGGCGGCTTAATTGATTTATCAAATTATAGACTCAAACAGTCTGAAGAAATGTTTGAAGCAGCTAAGAAAAACTATGAAATAGGTCAATATAAAACGGCTTTGAATAGGGCATATTATGCTGTTTTTCATGCTATGAGAGCTGTTAATATTTTGGAAGGGTTTGACTCTTCAAAACATTCTGGGGTGATTTCATATTTTAATCATAATTTTTTAAAAACTGAAAAGCTTGATTCCAAGCTATCAAAAATTGTTAAATCCACATACTATTTAAGAGAAAAATCAGATTATGATGACTTTTATATTGCAAGTAAAATTGAAGTTGAAACTCAAATCAACAATGCTCAAGTTTTTCTGAATAGTATTATAGAGTATTTGAATAAATATGAGGCATAATATGAATATTTTAATAGATCAAAAGGCAGCTAGTCAGCTTGACAGCCTTACAATTAAAAATAATTATATTTCTGGGTTGGCGCTTATGGAGCAGGCTGCTGCTAAGATAACGGAGCATATTATTAGGTCTTTTGGAGATAATAAGCCTCTTCTAATGAAAAGTCGCTTTCTTTTTATCTGTGGCAAAGGCAATAATGGTGGAGACTGTGCCGCGGTAGCAAGGAACCTTCTTTATAGTGGAATTTCAAATTTAGATTTGGTATTGGTGATAAAAAACAATGTAGCCTCTGAGAATGGTTCTAAAATCATTCCGGAGGTTATATCTGACATAAATAGTTTAAAAGAGTTCCTTGAAGGAAATGTAAGCAATGAGCTATTACAGATGCTTTTAGCTTATTTAAAGTATGGAAAAAAGCTTTATATCGTCCGTAATGAACCTGACATAGAGACATTAAAAAATTTATTAGCTGAGACAGATTTGATTATTGATGGTATGTTTGGAATTGGCCTTAAAAGAGAGATTCAGGGAATTTTTAGCGTAGTTATCGATACTGTAAATGACTATGTATCCTCAAGTACTCATACTAAGGTTCTTTCAATAGACATTCCGAGTGGAATTAATACAGATAATGGCATGGTACTAGTAACTGCAATTAAGGCTGATGAAACCGTCACCTTTAATTTTAAAAAATTCGGTCATCAGATTTATCCGGGAAGAGAATATTCAGGTCAGGTTTACATTAAAAATATTTCATTTGACGAAAGATATTTAGATTCTGAGGAAATGATTTGTCATAAGGCTTTAACTATCAATTATTCTAATATATTTGAAAATGAAAGAGCAATTTTTGATTATATTAAAAATAATAATGATTTTTGTAAATATGATAAAATAACTGAAGGAAATAGTGACATTAACAGACTTGAACATTATTTCTATCTTTTTAAAAAAAGTAAATTTGACTTAGAATTAAAAAATATCTTTAGTGATTTGATAAAATCAGGAATTATTCCCCAAAGAAGTCAAAACTCTAATAAAGGCTCCTATGGGAAGCTTTTAATAATAGCCGGATGTGATGATATGCCTGGTGCTGCAATTTTAGCTTCTCGTTCGGCACTTAGAAGTGGATGTGGACTTGTGGCTTTAATGTCATCATCAGAATGTAGGAAAGCAGTGGCAAATTCACTTCCTGAAGCAGTTTTAAAAAATGAAGATGAGTTAGATTATAAAGGTTACAATTCGATAATCATTGGACCGGGATTGTCTAAAAGCTCAAATGCTAAAGAAAAGGTCTTTAGTCTATTTGATAAAGCTTCAGTTAGTGAGGGCGTGAGAGTTGTTATTGATGCAGATGCCATCAATATTTTAGCTGAACACATGGATAAGCAGAATATTTTAGATACAGATGACAGAATCAAATATTTGAATAAAAAGCTTACATTTGATACTATACTGACTCCTCATAAAAAAGAGCTTTCAAGGCTTTTGAAAATACCTATGGAGAGCCTTAGAAATCTTAATGAAATTGCTCAACGGATAGCAAATATATCTAAAAATATTTTCGTTCTTAAGGATGCAGCAACCTTTGTTGCTGGTAATGGTAAGATTTACATAAATCAATCCGGCAATAATGGAATGAGCACCGCAGGAAGTGGCGATGTGCTTTCGGGTATTATTGGATCAAATTTAGCCCAGGGCTACGAAACATTTAATGCTGCTGTGGTTGGCGTTTTCGTTCATGGAGTGGCAGGAGATATTGCAAAAAATAAATTCGGTGTAAGAGGACTTACCGCACAGAACATAGCTGATGCAATAAGTGATGCTGAGATTATGATGTGACTTATTAATTTATTAACCTTATCTGAAAAGTCATGTTAACCCTAAAAGCTCAGCTTTTTTGGGGTAACATGACTTTTTTTAAGATTTTCACATTATTAATAATATGAACACAATTTTAACACATTTTAAAAGTATTATAAATCATGAAAGTTGTAAAACTTTCTACTCCCACCCTATTTATACAAATAGTTCAAAACTATTGGTAATCAAGAGAAAAGGAAGCACCCCAGCTTCCTTTTCTTTTACCTTTTTTACTTTGTAACAGGCTTAACCTGAATATCAGAAATCACACGACCTTCCTTTGAAGAAAATGAAATTTCAAATCCACCATATTCCATTTGAGATCTTTCGCCTTTTTCAGGAATGTGACCAAGATGTGCAATTAGAAGACCATTGATTGTATCAAAGCTTTCATAATCCTCATCCTCGAATTTTATATGTATAAGCTCACCCAGCTCATCGAGCTTCATTTCAGGTGAAATACTTATACTTCCATTTGAGGTTTTGCTGATATTATTCTCCTCAACATCATATTCATCAAGAATATCTCCAACAATTTCTTCTATTATATCCTCCATCGTAACTATACCGGCTGTCTGACCATACTCGTCAACTACAATAGCTAGATGAGTTCTCTTGAGTCGAAGCTCATTAAAAAGAGTATCGATTGGCATTGCTTCCGGAACAAAAAGTGGCTCACGCTCAACAGTAGAAACTAAATCATTTCCATTACCGGCCATATAGGCAATCATTAAATCCTTCAAATAAAGAATACCGGTAATGTTGTCAATTGAGTCATCAAAAACAGGATAGCGACTGTGATTTTCATCCAACATGAAGCAAAGAGCAGTTTCAACATTATCTTCTAAAGGAATACCGACAATTTTTGTACGGTGAGTCATAATATCACCGGCATTTGTATCAGAAAATTCCATAACATTGGAAATCATTTCAGCTTCCTCAGCTTCCAAAAAGCCCTGATTTTCAAATTCCTTTACAGCTGCAAGAACTTCATCAGAACGCACATCCTCTTTCTTAATTAATTTTCGTAGTTTTTCTGCAAATCCCTGTTTGGGAGATTCGTCCATAAAATTTCTCCTTTGTTTTATTTGATTTATATGGCAAGACTGACCTGAAGTGCATGGTCAATGTCCTGAAGGGTAGAATTATCCAGATGACATACCTTCTCTTTAAGTCTCGATTTATCGATTGTCCGTACCTGCTCTAATAATATCACACTATCCTTTATAATTCCACTATTAATCGCACTTAATGGAACATGAGTTGGAAGCTTTGCTTTATTAAGCTTTGATGTAATTGCTGCACAGATGACAGTAGGACTGTAAATATTGCCCATGTCATTCTGAATGATAAGTACCGGTCTGATTCCACCCTGTTCAGAGCCAACTACCGGGCGTAAATCAGCATAATATATATCGCCTCTGCGAATATTTGATTCCATAATAAATACCTCAAAATTAAGTTTTATGAGCTCATATTTATATTTTGGCCAATAAAATTAATATTATACTTGTAATAGTTATAGATATTATTATTTTGTTATCACGATTAATTCATTTCTTCTTGCAGAATAACTTCATACAATATATAATTGTGACTTATTAGCATCATGTAAAATAGATGTAAGATATTTTAACCTTATCTGAAAAGTCCCCGCTTCTTAAGCGGTATGAAGTGCAAAAAGCTACAGTTAAGTTTCCAAATCTTGAAATAGATTAAAATGTAAAGGATGGGAATCAAAATGAAAATCACAATACTTTGTGTTGGCAAAATAAAAGAAAGCTTTTATAGAGAAGCTCTTGCTGAATATACAAAAAGGTTATCCAGATATGCCAAAATTGAAATTGTAGAAGTCGAAGATGAGAAGACACTGGACAAAGCGAGCAATGCCTTGTGTCAGCAGATAAAAGAAAAAGAAGGTGAGAGACTACTGTCAAAATTCGATTCTGGTGCTTATACCTTTGTATTAGCTATAAACGGCCGTCAACAATCCTCGGAGAGCTTTGCTGAAAAGATTAAAGAGCTTGGAACCTATGGCACCAGTCACATCCAATTTGTTATTGGCGGCTCACTCGGACTTAGTGATAAAGTAATTTCAAAAGCAGATAATTTGATTAGCTTTTCAAAAATGACATTCCCACATCAGCTCATGCGAGTGATATTGTCGGAGCAGATCTACAGAGCTTATAGGATTATTAATAACGAACCATATCATAAATAAGAAGTAACAAAACGAAGATGAGCTGTGATTTATGAATGGTCAAAGTGTATGATAAGAGCGCGTAGCACTCACACTATGGCCATCATAAAATCACAGCTCATCGTAAATGATTTTTAATCTTAATATCATAAATGATTTTTAATCTTAATATTTTTACCCTTGTAAAATATGAATTTTATTTGGTACCGAAAATTCTATCACCTGCATCGCCGAGACCAGGACAGATATAAGCAGCTGAATTAAGCTCTCTATCGAGATTTCCAACATAAATCTGGATGTCAGGATGAGCAGCAGAAAGCTTCTCAAGACCTTCAGGTGCAGCGATAATGCACATAAATTTAATTTTCTTACCGCCATGCTGCTTTATAAGCTTGATAGCATCAATAGCTGAGCCGCCGGTTGCAAGCATTGGATCTGTTACAACAATTGTTCTTTCACTAATTGGACTAGGAAGCTTACAGTAATATTCATGAGGCTCATGAGTAACTTCATCTCTGTAAAGACCAATATGACCAACCTTAGCAGTAGGAACAAGCTGTAAAATGCCATCAGTCATGCCAAGACCTGCACGAAGAATTGGAACAACAGCCATTTTCTTACCTGCAATTACAGGAGTTTCACATTTTTCAATAGGAGTTTCAACAACCTCAGTTGTTAATGGAAGGTCTCTAAGAGCTTCATAACCCATAAGCATTGCAATTTCATTAACGAGAGAGCGAAACTCACTGGTTCCCGTATTTTTATCTCTTAAGCGAGAAATCTTATGCTTAATAAGAGGATGATCCATGATAAATACATTTTCCATTTTCTTTATTTCCTTTCATTTTCTAATTACCTGCAAACAGATTATTTACAGCTTTAAGAATAACAGCATGCTGCTTACAGTAATGAATGTTCAAGCACCTAAAGTTATTTGAAAAATTAGGTCATTAAACTTGATTGATATTAGGTGTAGTTATTTAATATGAACACCGCGATTTTCATCGCCCTTTGTGTCAACACCATATTCGTAGTCATTTCCAGGAAGAATAGCATTCATGAAAATACCAACGATAGCTGCAATTGCAAGACCTGTAAGTGTGATTGAGGTTCCGGCAACTGTAAATGTGATGCCATCAGAGAAACCAAGACCACAAACAAGTATGAGAGCAGCGATAATAAGATTTCTTGATTTTGTAAAGTCTACATGATTTTCCATGACATTTCTAACACCGATAGCAGAAATCATACCATAAAGCACGAAGCTTATACCACCTACGATTGCAGCAGGCATCTGCTCAATGAGATTAGAAAATTTAGGAATAAAGCTTAAGATGATTGCATAAACAGCTGCGAGTCTTACGACACGTGGATCATGAACCTTACTAAGCTCAAGAACACCGGTATTTTCACCATAAGTAGTATTCGCAGGACCACCAATGAAGCCGGCAAGCATAGTAGCAAGACCATCACCCATCAATGTTCTGTGAAGACCTGGATCTTCAATGAAATTTTCTTCAGTTGTAGCTGAAATTGCACTAATATCACCAATGTGCTCCATCATAGATGCAATAGCGATAGGAGCCATTGCAAGGATGGCTGAAATACTAAATTTTGCAAGTTGAAAATTAGGTACACCAACAATTGAGGCATCCTTAAATGATTGAAGACTCAATGTATCAGCATAACCTGTTACCTCCATGATGACAGCTGCAATATAAGAAATAATAACAGCCATAAGGATAGAAGTAATCTTAAACATTCCTTTTCCCCAGATGTTGAAAATAACAACACAGACAATTGCGATAACTGCAAGAAGCCAGTTTGTGCTTGCATTTGAAACTGCAGAAGGAGCAAGTCCAAGACCAATACAAATGATAATAGGGCCTGTAACTACAGGAGGAATATACTTCATTACCTTTTTAACACCGATTAATTTGATTATAAGTGCAAGAATAAAATAAAGAGCACCGGCGACAACTATACCGCCACATGCATATGGAAGCTTTTGAGCTTCAGTAAGATTAGCAAATTCACCCGAATCAAGGGCCTTTACAGCGGCAAAGCCACCGAGAAATGCAAATGAAGAACCAAGAAAAGCAGGAACCTTAAACTTAGAACAAAGATGGAATACAAGAGTACCCATACCTGCACAAAAAAGAGTTACCTGAACACTAAGACCGGTAAGAATTGGAACAGTTATTGTTGCTCCAAACATGGCAAATAAATGCTGTAAGCCAAGAAGAAGCATTCTTGGAATGCCAAGCTTTCTGGCATCCTTAATAGCAGTAACACCAATCTGGTCCTTTGATACCACCTGGGTATCGGAGTTTGTTGATTTAGCCATTTTGACCTCTTTCTATGCTCTGATTATTATATAATTGAAGTAAGGCACAGCTAAACTTCGATTATTTTGGACAGAGCAATTTGATTATTAGACCCCAAGACACAATTTTTTATATTATACTTGTAAATTCGACATAAAACAATATAAAGATTTAGAAATTATAAAAAAATTCAATTCCATCTTGCAACACGCAAATATATAAGTTACAATTAACTACATGTATTGGGAGGTGATTTAAAATGCCGACGATTTCTATGTTTTATGGTATAATAATAAGAATGTATAATAATGGTGAGCACAATCCACCACATTTCCATGCTTCTTATCAGGGCTTTTATGCAACTTTTAATTTTGAAGGAGAATTAACTGAAGGTGATATGCCTAAGGCGCAAAGAAAATTTATTGCAGCCTGGACAGAAATTCATAAGGATGAGTTATTAGCAAACTGGGAACTTGCAATAAATGAAGAGCCGCTTTTTAAAATTGAACCATTACGTTAATTTAGGAGGTATATATGAATAATCCTAATTGGGTAGTTAAGGAAGTTCACCCTAAGAAAAATTATACTTTGTTGATTAAATTTGGAGATAATTCAGTAAAAGTATATAATGCACTCCCTCTTCTTGAAAAACCAATTTATGCTAGCTTGAAAAATCCGTCTTTCTTTTTGCAAGCTAAGGCTGAGTGTGGTACCGTAGTTTGGAATGATGATATTGACATTGCTCCAGAACATCTATACGAATGTTCTGAATTAGTTGATTTTAAATAGCAGGAGTGGATACTCCTGCTAAATTTCTATTGTATTTTGGAAGGATTTAAAGACATGAATTTTCGACCTTGTATAGATATACATAATGGTAGTGTGAAGCAGATAGTTGGGGGCAGTTTATCTGACATAGGTGACTATGCTAAGGAAAATTTTGTTTCTGAGTATGATGCAGCATGGTATGCCTCTTATTATAAAGAAGCAGGATTAAAGGGTGGTCATGTCATTATTTTGAATAACAAAGATAGTGAATATTATGAAGCATCTAAGAATCAGGCCATAAATGCTTTGAGGGCTTATCCTGGTGGATTAATGGTCGGAGGTGGAATTACTACAGATAATGCACCCGAATTTTTAGATGCAGGTGCTTCTCATGTAGTGGTAACTTCCTTTGTATTTCATAATGGTATATTAGATTATGAGAGATTAGAAAGTCTGGTAAAAAGGGTTGGAAAATCTAAGCTTGTTTTAGATTTATCATGTCGTAAAAAAGATGACGATTATTTTGTCGTAACAGACCGCTGGCAAAATTTTACTGATGAAAAATTAAATGCAGAATTACTAAATAAGCTTGCAGCTTATTGTGATGAGTATCTAATTCATGCTGTAGATGTTGAAGGAAAAAAGCAGGGAGTAGAGGAAGAGGTAGTTAAGCTTTTGGCAGACTATTCACCAATTCCTGTTACTTATGCCGGTGGCGTTGGCTCCTTTAAAGACCTTGAAGTGATAAAAGAAATAGGCAAAGAAAGAGTAGATGTTACAATCGGAAGTGCATTAAGCATTTTTGGTGGTAATATGAATTATTCTGAAGTACTTGAATTTTTTAACCTTATCTGAAAAGTCACACGCCTCTTAAGCGGGGACTTTTCAGCATCAGTAGGAGGCTGGACTCCTACTGATGGGCCACGAAGTGGCTTTAAGGTTATGAGCAAGTAGCGAAGCGGACCTGGAATATCCACTTTGATTCCACGAAGTGGCCTATAACCTCTTCTAAGATATGGTTAAAAGGTTAAAAAAACTTGATTTTTATTAATAATAGTGTTACATTATTATGTGGCTGTTTATAATTTCAGCAATAAGTAGATTTTAGAATTTAGGCGGAGGAAATATCGATGATTGATATTAAATTCTTAAGAGAAAATCCAGATGTAGTAAAGCAGAATATTAAGAATAAATTTCAGGACCAGAAGCTTCCATTGGTAGATGAGGTCATTGAACTTGACAAAGAGTCAAGAGCAGTTAAACAGGAGGCTGACAATCTTCGTAACGAAAGAAATGTACTTTCAAAGCAGATTGGCGGACTTATGGCAAAGGGCCAGAAGGACGAGGCTGAAAAGGTAAAAGCTCAGGTTAAGGCATCAGGGGAGAGACTTACTGAGTTAGAAGCAAAGGAAACTGAGCTTCAGGAAAAAGTAAAGAAGATTATGATGGTAATACCTAACATCATCGATCCTAGTGTACCTATTGGTAAAGACGATTCAGAAAATGTTGAAATTGAAAAGTTCGGTGAGCCAGTGGTTCCTGACTTCGAAATTCCTTATCATACTGATATTATGGAAAGCTTCAATGGTATTGACCTTGATTCTGCAAGACGTGTTGCAGGTAATGGTTTCTATTATTTGATGGGCGATATTGCAAGACTTCATTCAGCCGTAATTGCTTATGCAAGAGACTTTATGATTAATCGTGGCTTCACTTATTGTGTGCCACCTTTCATGATTAGAAGTGATGTCGTTACCGGTGTAATGAGCTTTGCAGAGATGGAATCAATGATGTACAAGATTGAAGGTGAAGATCTTTATCTTATCGGAACCAGTGAGCACTCAATGATTGGTAAGTTCATTGATCAGATAGTTTCAGAGGATCAGCTTCCTTATAC
>CAZVBH010000080.1:0-10080 GCA_964625275.1 uncultured Lachnoclostridium sp. | reverse complement strand
CGAAAAAATAAAGGTTTAGACAATAAAAAGGTAGTAAAATTTGACACTACCCTTTTTTTCTTGGGGATGTTTTTATGAAAAATCATAAAGCTATTCAAATGAGGCTGAATTATTTGTATATTGTTGCAAAACTTACAGAAATGTACGAAAAAATTACAGTTTTTACCTATTGTTTACTGAATAAAAAGGTGATTTAATTGCATTACATTCATTATATAATTTTATCTAAGAGTTGCTTTGTCCGGCGATAGGGGATTGGATTTTGAAACTTGGATAATGAGATAAAATTGTATAATAGACTATATATTAATGTGTACTAAAGTAACTATTGGTGGGTTTACAAAAATTCAATAAAATACCTCAAAGCCTTGCAGATAGCAAGGTCTGTCAAGGTTTCTGGTGGGATTACATCACAATTTTTCCTTTGAGTTACACATGGAAAGGAGTGCCTTGACAGATAAATCGCAATTAAAAGGATTTAAAACGGCAGACAAGAAGCTGAGCTATGATCTCGCTGTAAGATTCAGTAGAGAATATGTTCACTCAGCTGAAAGAGGTAAAAGATATTTTACACTTCTTGTAGTTTTAGTAGTCATCCTTGCAGCATTAGTGTTTTGGGATTTTACTGACAGCAGATTGGGCATCATTGACGTGGTTGCACTAGCAGCCGCACTCATTTTCTTGATTATGAGTGCAGTCTATCGTATTAAGGAGGTTTCCTTCATTAAACGAGGCAAGACTCTTCAGAATAGTCATGACATTGAAGTTTTGCCATGCAGCGTAACCAACAAAAAGGTTGTATTTGCCGGTTCACCGGATGAAATCAAGTCAGTAAAGACATATTTTCACATGGTAAAGCGTACTGAATGTGCAATTAAAACCGAAACAGAGGATTGCTCAGACAAATTTATTGTAACTGATGATGACATGTTTTATGAGGTAAATCATAAGACCGGATTTTTACTTTGCCGCTTTTATGACGAAGTCGTCAACAAAACTGTTTACAGATTGGTTGCAGACGGTAATTATTAAAACTAAGCCCACTCGATTTAATCGAGTGGGCTTCTTTGATTTGCAATAAAAAAGCTAATTGAAAGATGCTCTATAATTAACTATAATAAAAATCAAAGGTTAATTTGCAGGGTATTTGCACTGCATTTTACTGTTGCTCATTACCTTAAAGCCACTTCTGATAGGGCTAAATAATAAATCTCTAAATTTCACAATGATATTATTAATAATAATTATAAGAAAGGCCGAAATCCTATGAGTGATAATATTAAACCAACCGAAATTGAAAAGAAATTTACAATTAAATTCCTGCCACCTGAAATTGAAGACTGTGAATATGCAGACATTGAACAGGGCTATTTAAATCGCACACCGGTTGTGAGAGTAAGACGCTGGAATGATGATTTTATCCTTACTTATAAAGCAAAGCTGGACAAAGGTGAGGGTACAATAGTAAATCTGGAACAGGAATTTCCATTAACTAAAGAAAGCTTCGAGCATCTGCTCGCAAAATGTGACGGGAAAATAATTAAAAAGAGAAGATATATAATTCCTCTTGATGATAAATTTAAAGGAAGCTTCGCCGGTACAGGCAAACAACTAAAAGCAGAGCTTGATGTTTTTAAAGGTGATTTTGAAGGTCTGGTATTTACAGAGGTCGAATTTGAAAGTGTGGAGGAAGCTGAAAGCTTTGTAAAGCCTGCTTGGTTTGACGAAGATGTGACGGATGATTTTCACTATTCAAACGGATATCTTAGCTCTTTGTGAAAAAAACGTGAAAAATACAAGGTCGCCATAAATTGAAAATAAAATGACATATGTGGACTTATCTTTGATTCACCCAAAAATATTCACAAAGATTACCCACTGAATTTTGTTAATGTTGCCTTATAGCAAAAAATGGAACAATAATGTACACTAATAGTGATGTGAAAAGCTGTTTCACTTCTAAGTAATTTTTAAGGAGAGCTACAGAGATGATTGTTTCCATATGGAATCACAACGGGGAAGACATGTCATCCGCATTTCAAGCGGCTTTGTCACTTGCCGCTGTTCTTTCACTGCCCTGCTCAGTTATTATGCTGGAGAGTGTATCGGGCAATACGGTTTTAGGGGATGTTTTGATTGATGCTAATTACTCAAGTCAGTTACGGGAAGAAACTGTTTATAGAACTATGACAAGCTATGGAGATGGATTGGCTGACTATGTTTCAGGCAAGTATAATAAAAAAATAAAGGGAATAAATGCAGTTGAGATTCTACGTGAATCCCTTTATTATTTACCACAGTTTGCATATGAAAAGTCTGACGTTTATGATCGCCTGCTTTGTTGTGATATCTATTCCTATATTTTAGAAGCAGAGCAGATAGCTGATTATACGGTTATTAATACTGCCCGAGCTGAAAGCATGGCATCGGTTGAGGTTATAGATACATCAGAAAAGGTAATTATTATTTTAGGACCGGATTATTTGAGTTTTTCAATGTTTATGGATAAATACAGATCCATAATGTCTAAATGTTATTTTGTGGTTTTTGCGAAAAAAGGAACCTTTGAAAATGACATTAAATGGATTTACAGCAGACTTGGAATTAGGTCGGATCGTTTTTTTATCATACCATACACAAATGAATTTATCAGTTATGCACGAAGTGGAAATATATGTGAATATTTTCAGATGTTTTGGGATTGTAATCGATATTGTGCAGAATTTAAACTAATGAATGGATTTAAAAAGCTGTCTGAGGTTATTTTTGGAAGAGGCTATGAGGGCCTTAATCTGAGAGCTGCTGAACTTACAAATATCATTCAGAGAAAGCGGGCTTATTACAAAAATAAAAACAGTAAGCCTAAAAAAACCAGAAAATAGTCCAAAAAATCGATTAAAATATTGATATTTTTCACCTATGTGCTATAATGGGACTAATTGTGGTTTGATGATATGGTGTAATATGCCCCTAATCATGTAAAACTAATTATATAAAGTCCTATTATGGAGGGGAAAATGAAAAATACTAAAAAAGGTATACTACAGCTTCTTTTATTAATAGTTGTAGTAGGACTTATCGGAGCATTTCTCGTATTGGGTTTTGTAAATGATAAGATTCCGGGCGTAAAGGATATCGGTCTTGGTCTTGACCTCGATGGTGGTCTTAGTATTACATATGAGACTACAGAAAGCAATCCGGACTCAGACAAGCTGGATATGACAATTTACCGTATGCAGCAGCGTGTAGAAAATTATAGCACTGAGGCAGAGGTTTATCAGCAGGGTAACAACAGAATCTGTGTAGACATTCCGGGTGTAGAAAATGCAGAAGAAATTCTTGCAGACCTCGGTGATTCAGGTAATGTTTACTTTATCATGGGTCAGGGCGATAGTGGTGTAGACAACATCGTAGAAAATTCTGATGGCTCCTATTCACTTACACGTTCAATAGACGAAATCATAGCAGCAGGTGACCTTGTTCTTGATGGTCAGGATATTCAGGGCGCTGAGGCAATGTATTCTCAGTCAAGTACAACAGGTACAACAGGAACCTCTTACTATGTACAGTTGACACTTAAGAGCTCAGGAAAGGCAGCCTTCCTTGAAGCAACAACTACAGCAGCAAATTATTACTATTCAACCTCATATGCAGGTGTAATTGCCATCGTATATGATGGACAGGTTATAAGTGCTCCTAGATGTGAGAGCGCAATCGATAGTGATACTGCGACAATTACAGGTAGCTTTACTTATGATGAGGTTAAGGAACTTGCAACAACAATTCAGATTGGTGCACTTCCTCTTGAACTTCATCAGTTACAGTATAGCATCGTAGGTGCACAGCTTGGTTCAAATGCACTTTCAACAATTCTTCTTGCAGGTGCAATCGGACTCATCCTTGTAATGATTTTCATGATTGTCTTCTACAAGCTTCCAGGCTGGTGTGCGAGTATCTCACTTGTTATATATACCGCAGTAATGATTTTATGTCTCTTATTATTTGACGTAACTCTTACACTTCCGGGTATAGCAGGTATCATTCTTTCAATAGGTATGGCAGTAGACGGTAATGTTATCATCTTCACACGTATCAGAGAAGAATTAAGAGCAGGTAAGACAGTTCGTTCAGCAATTAAAATCGGTTATAGCAAAGCTACCTCAGCTATCATTGATGGTAACGTAACAACCCTCATTGCAGCAGTTGTTCTTTATCTAAGAGGTTCAGGAACTATCAGAGGATTTGCAATTACACTTGCAATTGGTATTATTCTTTCTGTTATTTCCTCACTTCTTATATGTAAATACATTATGCTTGTTTTCTATAACCTTGGAATGGTTAATGAAAAGTTTTACGGAGTAGCAAAGGAGACAAAGGTTTACAACTTCACAAAGCATTGGAAGAAATATGTTGCTATTTCAGGAACACTTATCGGTGCTGGCCTTATCGGACTTATCGTAGGTAAGGTTGCAACCGGCAATATTCTTAACTATGGTCTCGATTTCATCGGTGGTACTTCAATCGAAGTTTATTTCGATGAAGGACAGACAGTTCCAACAAATCAGGAAATAGAAGAACTTGTCAGTGGCCTTCTCGGTTCAACACCGGAGGTTGTTCAGGTAGAAGCAGATAATGCAATTATCATTAAGACAGACAAGATGATTGTTCAGGATGGCGATGTTGCAACAACAGCAACAGCAGCTTCAACTGATGGTGGAAGTGATGACACAATTATTTATGACCTCAAGAAGCTTTTGAATGAAACCTATGGCGTTGATTCAAGTAAGATTGAAGTAGAAAGTATCAGTGCTTCAGTTTCAAGTGAAATGAGAGCAGATGCTATTTGGGCAGTTATAATCGCAGGCCTCTGCATGCTTGTATATATTTGGATTCGATTCAAGAATATCACCTTCGCTACAAGCTCAATTCTTGCACTTCTTCATGACGTGCTTGTTGTATTGATGGTTTATGCAGTATTCAGAGTTACGGTTGATAATTCATTTATCGCATGTATGCTTACTATTGTAGGTTACTCAATAAATGCCACAATCGTTATTTTCGACCGTATTCGTGAAAATATGGCTTCAATGACAAAGAAGGATTCACTTGATGACATAGTTAATAAATCAATCAGTGAGACACTTTCACGAAGCATAAATACATCTATCACAACACTTCTTACAGTAGTAATGATTGTTATTCTTGGTGTAGATTCAATTCGTGAATTTGCTATTCCACTTATGGTAGGTATGATTTGTGGTGCATATTCATCAGTATGTATCGCAGGCACACTTTGGCTTTCATTTACAAAGCGCCGTATGAAAAAGAATAAATAACCAATAGTAAGAATGTTATAAAAGCCGTTAACCGGAGGTGTTTAAAGAATTACATTTGTCCGGTAACAAATTGACAGCAGGCTATATAAAAAGTAAAATCAGGGTGGAGGATGAGTAGTTCTCCACCCTTTTTATTAACCCATTAATATTACACATCAATTATGAAAGGAAAGAATGATGAAAGAAGTATGGATGTTAAAGAATAAGAAGGCAGATTTTAAAGCCATCCAGGAAAAATTTAAAATTTCAGCTCCCTTAGCCAGAATTTTGGTAAACAAAGGCTTTGAGGATTTTGAAGAAATTGATGAATTTTTACATCCAAGGATTTCAGACATTCCTTCCTACGAGCTTCTAAAGGATGCAAAGAAAGCAATTTCAATAATTTCTAAGGCAATTGATAATGGTGAAAAAATCCGTATTGTTGGCGACTATGATGTGGATGGAATCACGTCCACCTATGTTTTATTGACTGCACTTGAAGGTCTGGGAGCCTTTGTTACCTATAAAATACCGGACAGAATTGCAGATGGCTACGGAATTAATATATCAATTATCGATGATGCCATTAAAGATGGAATAGATCTTATTGTAACCTGTGATAATGGAATTGCAGCCTTTAGCCAAATTGAGTATGCAAAGGCGAATGGAATAAATGTTATAGTAACTGATCATCATGATATTCCTGAAAAACTGCCACCGGCAGATGCAGTTGTAGATCCAAAGCAATCCGACTGTAATTATCCTAACAAAGGAATATGTGGTGCAGTAGTGGCAGCGCATATCTGCGAAGGTCTTTATGAAAAATATAATTATGGTCCATTTATTACCAAGCATTTTGATGTATTGGCACTTGCTACAATTTGTGATGTGATGGATTTGGTTAAAGAAAATCGAATAATTGCTAAAAATGGACTTGAGATGATTAGCCGAATGGAAAATATCGGTATCAAGGCTTTGCTCAATGTGAAAAACCTGACAGATAGAAAAATAGACACTTATAGCGTAGGCTTTATAATTGGTCCTTGTCTCAATGCAACGGGACGACTTGAGACAGCGGATGCAGGAGTAGAGCTTCTTAGATGTACTGATGAAGCAAAGGCTCTTCAACTCGCCGAGCATTTAAGTGAGCTTAATGAAAACCGTAAGGAAAAAACTGCAAGAGGAGTAGAGCTTGCTACCAGAATTATAGAGGATGAAGGACTAAATTCAGATAAGGTTCTTCTTGTATATATTCCAAATACGCACGAAAGTATTGCAGGAATAATTGCAGGACGAATTAAAGAAAAGTATAATAAACCAACAATCTGTTTTACGGATTCATCATCAGATGGCGACTTGATAAAGGGCTCTGCCAGGAGTGTAGAGGGCTACAATATTTTTGAAGAGCTTACAAAATGCAGTGACCTTCTTTTAAAATTCGGTGGCCATCCCATGGCAGCAGGACTTACGATAGAACGGAAGGATTTACTTTCTCTCAGACAGCAGCTAAACATTAATGCCGCCACATTGGAAATGCCAGATCAGAAAAAGCTGCTTATTGATTTAGCAATGGCTATGTCCTATGCAGATATAAATTTTGTCAATGAGCTTCAGCTTCTTGAACCTATGGGAAATGGCAATGAACGTCCGATATTTGCTGATAAAAACGTAAGGATAACAAGAATAAGCCGGTTTGGAAAGGAAAGTCAGTTCTTTAAGCTTAATGTCCTTGATTCCACAGGCAAAGAAATTGAAATAAAAATGTTTAACCATACGGATGAGCTTCAGAATAAACTGATTCTTGTCTATGGAGAGGATGCTGTAAATCAGGCCTTTAATGGAAGAGGAAATTTACTTATTCATCTTCTTTATGATCCGGACATTAATGAATACAGAGGCTTTACATCGGTTCAAATAAAACTAAAATCCTTTGTTGTGCCGGGAGCCCCGGAAGGCACTGATGACGAAAATGCGAAGAAAAAGACCATAGCTGGTGCTGAAATTAATAATATTAAAAAAGCAACCATTGCACATATATTTTGCTCGGCAGATTGTCTGATTGAGTCTTTTAAACCGACTCAGGATAGTATTGTCATAGCAGCTGATGCAGGTTATCTTCATCTGAAAAAATTAGGCATAAAGCCGAATTATCTGCTAGGAGATTTTGATTCATTAGGAGAAATTAAAGATGAGTCAGTAGCAGACAGAATAATAAAGCTTCCTGTAGAAAAGGATGATACTGACAGTGCATATGCAGTTAAGCTGGCAATGGAGGCCGGCTGTAGGGAAATTTATCTCTATGGTGCAATAGGTGGAGAAAGACCGGATCATTCCTTCGCTAACATAAGTCTGCTTGCATATATGGCTAAACGAGGTATAAAATGTACGATAAAAGACAGCAGGATGGATATGACCGCTGTCTACAATAGTAGTATAAAGCTTGGAGCAAAAAATAATGGCGACATCTCAGTCTTTGCTTACGGACAAAGAGCAGAGGGAGTCACCATTAAAGGACTAAAGTATGAACTTCAAAATGCAACACTTCTTCCGGAGGTTTCTCTCGGCGTAAGTAATTCCTTTACCGAAAGTCCTGCGGAAATAGAAGTGAAAAATGGAGTTCTAATTGTGATGTATCGAAATTGAAACACCGGAAATCATAATGAATTAGTCATTAGCTTCTCTTCTTAATTTAATAAGTACAGCTGAAACACCAGGAATCATAAGCAAAATTACTGTTAATACAGCTTCGGCACCAATAAATGAAAAATTGTAAACAATAGGATAGACTGCAGTCAGGCTCTTTGGAAAGTTGTCAGGCATATAATCCATCCAGAAAAGATAGCCACCGATGGAATGAGAAATTCCACGAACCACAGCAGCTACAACATAGCCTACAATTAATCCCTTTTTACTAAGTGTTTTCTCTCCTGTTGAAGGATTCTTTTTCTTGAGATTCCTGAAAAGACCAGAAAGACCGAGAGCAGCAAAGGCAATGAGATAATCATAGCATACCTGCGAAAAGCTCAGAAGCCAAGGATCCTGAATCAGTTGTAAAATACCATAAGCAAGACCACATAAAACACCGGTCTTTATACCAAAGCAGTAGCCAATATAGGTGATGAAGAACATACTGAAAAGAGTGATTGAACCACCATAAGGCATTTCAAAAAATTTAATATTACTGGTTACATAGGCCAATGCTAAGCAGATGGCACAAATAACAAGCTTCTTAGTGGCAATTCTTGGAGCTAAAGCTTTGGAAGCTTCCTTTTTAGAAGCTTTCCTTAACTCTTTTTTAGAAACTGAAGCTTTTTTGCCATATTCATTTGAGGCTTCATCTTTTAAAGCTTCAGCTTTTTCTTTCTTTGCATGTAATATTGCAAGAAAAACTGCCAAGATGACAACAAGAATGGCAAAAATAATCATAACAACCTTGCCAGATGCTGTGAATCCGTAATACCCCTCAGATTCACTTAGAAAAAAATCTCTAATTTTAGACATAAAAAAACCTCCTTTTTGCCAGGAGGGAAACAAAATCCAGCCTTATCAAAAGAAAAGACGAAAAAATTATGCTTCCTTACGCCGGAATTACCCGGATCAAGTTATGAGGGACTGTGTTATAAACACATCTCAGCTAAGCGCCCCTAGCAATTATTATCACAATTATGATATGAAATATAAATATGCTTGTCAAGGATATTATTTTAGAAGTCTCAAGTAAATATTTTTTTGAACATCAATTCTTAAAAGGAGTACTATAGAAGATGTTTTACAAAAATGTTAATAAAAGTAAAAAAACAACTCGATTTTGTAACTATACTGATGTATACTATAATTAATATTAAGATAAGGAGGGATTATTCATGGCAAGTAAAGCATTAAAAAAATTACCAATCGGTATTGAAAGATTTGATAAAATCATAACAGATGACTTTTATTATGTTGACAAAACAGGATTTATAGAAGAGTTACTTGATAATTGGGCTGAAGTAAATTTGTTTACACGTCCAAGAAGATTTGGTAAGTCACTTACTATGAGTATGCTCAAAGCCTTCTTTGAAATTGGATGTCATAAAGAGCTTTTTGAAGATTTGAAGATTTCACAGAGAAAAGATCTTTGTGAAAAATTTATGGGAAAATATCCGGTAATATTTATAACATTGAAAGATGTTGATGGATTGAAATTTGAGTCAGCTTATGCTGCATTGAAGCACATACTTGGAGATGAGGCACTCAGATTTTATTTCCTTAAAACTTCAGAAAAACTGACTGATGAGGATAAAGATAAGTACAAAGAGCTTATCAATTTAAAAGATGGTCAATATACTATGTCTGAGAACAGTGTTGTAATGAGCTTAAAAATATTGAGCGAATTATTAGCAAAGCATTATGGACAAGAGACCATTATACTCATTGATGAATATGATGTACCACTTGATAAAGCATTTCAGCATGGATATTATGATGAGATGACAGCACTAATCAGGAGTCTTTTTAGTAATGCACTTAAAACCAATTTAAATCTTAAATTTGCAGTTCTTACTGGATGTCTTAGAATATCTAAGGAAAGCATATTTACAGGATTAAACAATTTAAAAATCAAGACTATTATGGATACTGGCTTTGATGAGTATTTTGGTTTTACGGATGATGAAGTAAGAGAACTTTTAAAATACTATGGTTTATTTGAACATTATGATTCTTTGAAAAAATGGTATGATGGATATAAATTTGGTAATACATCGGTTTATTGTCCATGGGATGT
>CAZVBH010000079.1:0-10355 GCA_964625275.1 uncultured Lachnoclostridium sp. | reverse complement strand
CTCAGACTTTATCGTAAAGCAGGAAATCCACGAACTAAATCTCTGCATTATACAGAGAATACGAACAAATATGCTTACACGTAAGAGCATGATAGGCGCATAGCACTACGCCCGGCACATATTTGTGAGTATTCCCGTCCTTATTCATACGTGGATTTCCGTCCTTATTTGTACGAAAGCGTGAGCCTGGCTCACGCTTTCTATTATAAGAGAAAATGCCGGCTGACGCCGGCATTTCTACATTATTCTTTTAATCTTCTACTTTTTTGTATCTTACCCCATTTATTACTATGGTATCTTCTTCTTTTGGTTGGGCTACATAGCTTCCCGGTATATAGCCCCTTACCGGTGCTTTTCCCGCCTTCATTGCAGCAACATATTCTTCCAATGCTCTTTCTTCTTCAGGCATATAGTAGCTGCCTATTGAATTTTTTACAATATTTATATCCCCATTGTAAACCTTTACCTGAAGATAAGCTCCAATAGGATAAGGTTTTTCAGAGGTCTGACCTGTTTCACTATAATAAAGATTAACAACGCCATTTTCATAGACTGCAACACCTACAACCAGCAAAGGAACTTCATTTATACTGATATTTGAATCCCTATAATCTACAATCTTTCCAATTCTCAACATTCCATATTTTTCAGTTTCCTTATCTCTCTTTATTTGTTTTACGGCTGTCAGCATCATTTTCCCACCAACTGCACAAAAAACCACTCCAAAAACGCACCCCATTAATCCGAATAAAACATCGCCACTTAATAATGCAAATATAAGAGCGAAAACAATTCCAACTACCATAAATGCTAATCCCATTATAGCTTCAATCATATGTACCTCCCATTTATTATAAATATCATTATTTTAACCTTATCTGTTGCCATTCACATATTCAAATTTAAAATTTCATTTGTTCTTTCTCAATTACATTGTATCAGATAGCATTTTATAAAGCAATAAGTTATTTTGAAGTCTATAGATGCATTAGAAAACAAAAACGCCGGCAGTCACCGGCGTTTCACTTTTAAAGCTTTGTATGAATATCAGAGTGTCCTTTTACTCTTAATCGGTTAGTAGCTCTTGCGAGCCTTGCCTGTGCAAGCTGATATTCCTGCATGCTCCTCTTTTGAAGAATTTCTTCTTTTGCAGCATCCTCAGCAAGCCTTGCACGATTTTCATCGATTTCCTCAGGTCTTTCCACAGAGTCAATCAAAAGAATAACATGATTGTCCTCTACCTCAATTAGTCCGGAGGAAACAAAAGCAGTTTCATCCTCGCCTCCGGGTACTCTGTAGGTCATTTTCCCTGGCACGATGGCGCTTATCATGTTGCTATGGAAAGCCCAGATACCACGCTGTCCTCTGATTGTTGGAACAATTAGTGATTCGCATGGTCCTTCATAGAAGGGCTTGTCTGCCGCAAGTATATGTATGTCGAAGGTTTTCATGATTTTCCTCCATTATAAAGGCTTAAGCCTGTTCAAGCTGCTTTGCTTTTTCAACCACATCTTCGATTGTACCGACATTATAGAATGCAGCCTCAGGATACTGGTCCATCTCGCCATTTAAAATCATTTTGAAGCCACGAATTGTCTCAGAAAGAGGTACATAAATTCCCGGTACTCCGGTAAATTTAGAAGCTACATTGAATGGCTGTGACAAAAATCTCTGAAGCTTTCTGGCACGTGCAACCACCTGTCTGTCCTCTTCACCAAGCTCGTCCATACCAAGTATTGCAATGATATCCTTGAGCTCGTTGTACTTCTGAAGTGTCTCCTGAACCTTTCTGGCTACCTCATAATGCTCTTCGCCAACGATGTCAGGCTCAAGGATTCTAGAGGTTGATTCCAAAGGATCAACTGCAGGATAAATACCCTGTTCTGCAACCTTTCTTGAAAGAACCGTCGTTGCATCAAGATGCGTAAAGGTTGTCGCAGGTGCAGGATCGGTAAGATCATCAGCAGGTACATATACAGCCTGAACTGAGGTTACGGAGCCTGTCTTGGTAGAAGTAATTCTCTCCTGAAGTGCTCCCATTTCGCTTGCAAGTGTTGGCTGATAGCCTACTGCTGAAGGCATACGTCCGAGAAGTGTTGATACCTCTGAGCCTGCCTGTGTAAATCTGAAAATGTTATCAATGAACAGAAGAACATCCTTCTGCTCCTCATCTCTGAAATATTCAGCCATGGTAAGACCTGAAAGTGCAACCCTCATTCTTACACCCGGTGATTCATTCATCTGTCCAAATACAAGAGCTGTTTTTTCATTAACACCGGATTCACGCATTTCATTCCAGAGGTCATTACCCTCTCGGCTTCTTTCTCCAACACCTGTGAAGATTGAATATCCACCATGCTCCGTTGCAACATTATGAATAAGCTCCTGAATAAGTACGGTCTTGCCTACACCGGCACCACCGAAAAGTCCAATTTTTCCACCCTTTGGGTAAGGTTCAAGAAGGTCAATTACCTTTATACCTGTTTCGAGTATTTCTGCAACCGGCTTCTGCTCTTCAAATTTAGGTGGCTTACGGTGAATTTCCCATCTCTTTTCAGTATCAGGTATCTGTTCACCTTCATCTATGGTATCACCAAGCACGTTGAAAACACGTCCAAGTGTGCAGGTGCCGACAGGAACGGTAATTCCTTTGCCGTCACCAACTACCTCCATGCCTCTTGAAAGATTTTCACTTGCTGCAAGCATGATACATCTGACTGTATCCTTACCTACATGCTGGGCAACCTCCATAACCCGCTTTTCGCCATTGACCATAACAGTCAGGGCTTCACGAATTTTAGGAAGCTTTCCATGTTCAAATTCACAATCGACAACTGGTCCTGATATTTCTACAATTTTACCGCGAATCATTTCACGCCGGCCTCCTTGTTTCTTTTTCTTCTTTGGGCCTTAGCTCCGGAGGAAACCTCTGTTATCTCCTGAGTAATGCCTGCCTGTCTTACTCTGTTATATTGAATAGACAGTTCATTAAGTATTTCCTCGGCATTATCATTTGCCGAGCTCATTGCAGTCATTCGTGCATTCTGTTCTGCACAAAAGCTGTCAATCAGTGCACCATATACAAAGCCTGACAGATAACTCTGAATTACACTCTTTAATACTGCATCCACCGACGGTACCCATTCAAAGGCCGGATGGTCTCCGTTTGAAGTAAAATGATGATATTCTTCCGGAATTTCACCATAGATAGCTGTCAGCTTGTCTGAGCCATATCTGTGAAATGGAAGAAGCTCCATTTCAACAGCCTCTTCAGTAAAGCTGTTTTTCATGTCGGTATAAATGACATAGATATTGTCTACCTCTTCATTTTCAAAAAGCTCCAAAAGAGCAGCAGCTATTTCACGTGCCCTGTGCATGGTAGGATTTTGAGCAGTATAAAGAAAGCTTTTTTCTATCTGTACATTTTTGTGCATAAAGTACTGCCTGCCATATTCACCTACTACAAATAGTCTCGTCTGAGGATTTGACTCCATATGCTTTTCTGCAAGATGAAGCACACTTGAGTTGTAGGCTCCCGCAAGTCCCTTATCTGCAGTTACGACCAAAACGGCATCAGGTCCGTCAACAGGTCTGATATCCCCCTCCGGATAAAAATATTTGCTCTGTGTACCAGGTGCTGTGCTGAATACACGATCAATCTCTCTTTTGAGGGCCACAAAATAAGGTTTGGTTTTTTCAAGATCACTTTTAGCCTTTCTCACCTTGGTAGATGAAATAAGGTACATGGCATTTGTAATTTTCTTTGTATCCTGTACACTGCGTATACGGTTTTTTATCTCTTTTATAGTAGCCACTTTAAGTCACCTTTTATTTAAATTCATCCTTAACAGAATCAAAATATTCATGTCCGAGTCTGATAAGAGCTTCCCTGTCTTCGTCTGAAAGCTGACCGGTAGTATCTATTCTGCCACAGATATCTCTGTCCTGATTTTCAATATATTCAATCAAATCTCTTGAAAATTTAACAATATTCTTCTTTGGCACCTCCTGCATTACATGTGCAAGTGAGGTTACGAGAAGAATAACCTGCTGATGCTGTGAAAGCGGATGATACTGATTCTGCTTTAAAAGCTCCATCAGTCCCTGTCCATAAACCAGCTGTCTCTTTGTCGTATCATCAAGGTCTGAGCTGAACTGAGTAAAGACCTCCATCTCACGATACTGGGCAAGCTCAAGTCTGATTGCTCCGGCTGCCTTTTTCATTGCCTTTGTCTGCGCAGCACCACCAACTCGGGATACTGAAAGTCCGACATTTACTGCAGGTCTCTGACCGGCAAAGAAAAGGTCACTTTCAAGGAAAATCTGTCCATCTGTAATGGAAATAATATTTGTAGGTATGTAAGCAGAAACATCTCCTGCCTGTGTTTCAACTATAGGTAAGGCTGTCATGCTGCCTCCACCAAGCTTGTCTGAAAGATGAGCTGAGCGCTCTAACAGTCTTGAATGAAGATAGAAAACATCGCCCGGATAAGCCTCACGTCCGGGTGAACGTTCAAGCAAAAGGCTGAGTGCACGATAAGCAATTGCATGCTTTGAAAGGTCATCATAGACAATAAGCACATCCTTGCCCTTGTTCATGAAATACTCACCGAGAGCACAGCCTGCATAAGGTGCGATATACTGAAGTGGTGCTGACTCGCTGGCTGTTGCACTTACAATGATAGAATAATCAAGTGCATCATGCTTTCTGAGATTTTCAACAATCTGTGCAACCGAGCTTGCCTTTTGACCAATTGCAACATAAATACAGATTACGTCCTTGCCTTTTTGGTTGAGAATTGTATCAAGTGCAATGGCTGTCTTACCTGTCTGACGGTCACCGATAATAAGCTCACGCTGTCCACGTCCGATAGGGAACATTGAGTCGATTGCAAGAAGGCCTGTCTCCATTGGACGGTTTACCGGCTGTCTGTCGATGATTCCCGGTGCCGGTGACTCGATAGGACGATAGCTGTCACTGATTATGTCACCTTTTCCATCAATAGGATTACCAAGAGCATCAACAACTCTGCCAAGGAAATTTTCGCCTACAGGTATACCTGCAGTCTTTCCCGTTCTTCTTACGATACTGCCCTGTTCGATATCTGTATCGTCACCAAAGATGATACAGCCAATCTGTCCTCTTTTAAGATCCTGTACCATTCCCGGAACTCCACCGTCAAATACAAGTATCTCACCATAGGTTGCGTCTTCAAGTCCACTGATTGTTGCAATTCCATCACCAATTGTAAGAACTACACCAACCTCATCCTCTACGACCTCAGGAGCCCACTCATCAATTGTCTTTTTAACAAGAGGAACTGCCTCTGTCTTTGTCTTCTTAAGTACTTCCGAAATCTTGTCCTTGAGCTGACGGCTTTTACCTTCAGCACTCCAGTCGAGAACGGTATCAAGATTCCATTTATAGACAGCAGTACCTATTTCAATTCTGAAGCCCTGTGCAAGAGTTTTTTCCTCTTTCCAAACGAGTGCTACATTCTGTTCATACTTTTTTTCAAGATATTCCTGAAGCTTAAGGCTCTGTTCCTTTGTAGGTGCTTTGGCACTATATACATAGGCCTGCATTTCGACATTTCTGATTTCATGATCTATCATTATTTGTCACCTCCGGAAACGGAGTCAAGGAAATCGTCAAATGGATCTCCCGTCTTTGATGCAAGCATCTTATCTACTGCATCATTAACCATGGCTTCGATTTCTGAATTAGCCTCAGCAAGAATCTTTTCTTTTTCATAGCCGGCATTTTCCTTTGCCTTGGCAATGATTTTTCTGCCCTCTTCATCAGCTGCTGCAATTTTAGCATCAGCCGCTGCCTTGGCTTTTTTATCTGATTCAGCTCTTTTAGCTGAAATTTCTGTCTGAACCTCTGCAAGCTGTCTGTCATATTCAGTCTTGGAATTTTCAGCCTCTGCAAGCTTTGCATTTGCTGCTGCATCCATGTCTTTATAATAATCGACACGCTTTTGCATAAATTTCTTTACAGGACCATACAACAGAATATAAAGTCCGCCTGCAAGAATCACAAAATTCAACAGGTGCAGTAAAATCTGCTGCCAGTCAATATTTAAAGGGATGTTCATTATGAAACCTCCATCTTTTTTACAATACGAATATAATAAGAATTGCTACAATGAGTGCATAAATAATAGCTGTCTCAATGAATACAAGTCCGAGCATAAGTGCTGTACGAATGCTTCCGCTTGCTTCAGGCTGACGTGAAATACCTTCTGATGACTTACCGATTGCAATACCCATGCCGATTGCACCGGCTGCTGCTGCAAGTCCTACTGCAACGGCTGCTGCCATTGCTTTACTTCCTGTAGAATCTGACTCATCAGTCTGAGTTGTTTCTACTGTTGTTTCTTCCTGTGTATCTGCAAGTGCAGGTGCTGCGAATACGAGCATTGTAGCTGCTACCATAAGAACTAATACAAGTTTCTTGATTTCTTTCATGTTAATTTTCCTCCTAAACCCTTTGGGTTTTTCGTTAATTTAAATTTTTACTTTAGCTGATTCCAATTGCTTTTTTCTTTTCTTTCTTAGGTGAAGGCTCTGAAACCTCTCCATAGAATACAGAAGTTAGCATTGTCAGAACGTAGGTCTGAATCAAAGCATGCAGCAGTGTAAAGAGAATTCCTACGATTACAGGGAGTACGAAGCTAAGTGTAATGTAGTAATAAACCATCTCTGTTACAAGAAGTCCGCTGAGAAGTGCTCCGAATAGACGGAAGCTCATTGATATCGGCAATGAGAAGTCCTTAAGTGTCTGACCGACTCCCTTAAAGCCATTGCCTGCGATACCTCCTGAGAGAATTATCAGATAGGAAAGGCATCCAAGTGCGATTGCGCCATTAATGTCTGACAGCGGTGCCGGCATTGCCATCGACGTACCTTTGGTTGTTATAACCTGTAGGCCAAACAACTCAAAAATTGTTCCCACGAATATATAGCATCCGGCTGCAAAAATGTAGGCTCCTAAGAAACCATTTTTGTGGGGACTGTTAGTTTTTGCAAGATTATCAAAAAAGCTGACCAGCTCTTCAATTACAAGCTGAAATTTTCCGGGAACCATCTTAAATCTCGGAATAACAAAAAGCCTTACAATCAGTGCAAAAACAAGAATAATGGCAGTTACTGTATAGGCTGAAATAAGGCCGGGATTTACATCCATAAGTCCTAAAAGACTTACCTTATTAGATTCATGCAATACAGCATCACGCATAACCTCCTGAATAGTCTCTTTTTCGCCATCGCCGGTGTTTGTAAGTACGATTCCTATTATCAAAAGTACCACCAGAACAGCCATAATGACAAGAGTCGTTACACGTTTCTTTTTGCTCATAAGCATTTTCTCCTTTCCAACTGCATGTATCAAATGCATACAAATGGTAGAAGACATATCAGAATGCCTTCCGACTACCATAAACAAAGCCACCCTGCCGGCGTACGCACAAACAAGGTGGCTGCGATTGTCAGCTTTGATACACATCGTTGTAATCAGGTGACATTATACCACAAATTTCGATAAATGGTAAGATTTTAATAAAATTTTAATGATTTATCATTCATTGTCAATTGTTGTATTATCACTTTCAGTATTGTCAGGCTCAGGGGTTATGGTTACCTTAGTTATCTGGTAAACGCTTCCATCAGCTCTGACAGCTGCATTAGGCGAATAGGTATTCAGTAAATCAAATACAGTTGATGTGGTTACATCCTGTGTATAGTAAAGATATGATGAGCATGGAATTATTTTGGCAGAATAAGTATCATCCTGATTAAGCGTAATTGTTACAAGCATCGTATCTGATTGATAATTGCTAAAAAGGAAATTTCCAAGTCCGTAAAAAATCATTCCACCATTATAATATTCAATGCCCTGAACAACGTGAGCATGGCTTCCTATTACAATATCTGCTCCTGCATCAATACATGCCTTAGCCATAAGCTCTTGTCTGGTGGTCTGCTCATATTGCTTTTCAGTACCAAAATGAAGCATTACCACAACAAGGTCAATATTGTCAGAGGCCGATGCCTTGCCTATGTTTTCAAGCATTTTGGTATAGGTATCGGACCAGTCATAGAGTCCGTTCATGCCACAATGCTCATCTGTAACTATCCATTCGGTATCTGTTATGACTTCATTAGAAGCAAAAAATGCTATTGATTTATTTTCTGCATTCACTACCTTTGCATTGGTTGCATCGTCAAAATCAAGACCTCCGCCGACATAGGTAATGCCTAGGTTTTTTATTCCATTAAGGGTATCAATAAAGCCCTGTTCTCCGTAATCAAATATGTGATTATTTGCCACACTGACAACATCTATACCTAATTTGTTAAGTAGAAACTCATTTTTCGTAGCTGATTGTTCTATCCATTTTTGAAAGGAAAGTGCATTGGTATCATCCAAATCTGTTGAACAATATTCATGATTTGCGACCATAATGTCACTATTTTGAAATATATCAAGGATATTTTCGGAAACCACGCCGGTAATTCCGGACTCCGTATAATTTTTGTACATCTGCTCACTGGTAAAGACGTCTCCCACGAAGGATATTGTCACAGGATTTACATCGTCAATTGAAGCATCCGAGGTCGTGCCTTCAGGATTATCAGCTTCCAGGCCACTTTCTGAAGCTCCGGCAGCAGAAGTCAGTCTTGGTGTTAAGGTTGCGGTATCCTGTACCACATCATCCTTGCCTCCTGTCATGGTTTCTATTCCACTCCAAATACTGTCTGAAATGCTTTTGCAGCCCGAAAATGAAATAGTAGCCATCAGAATCAGAAGAATTAATTTTATTTGGCTTTTAGCTTTCATTGCTCTTATCAAAGTCTCCAAATCTTGTAAAAGGCCATATTCTGAAAACCGCGTGACCTTTTATCTGCTTAGAAGAGAAGGCACCGAGGTCTTCTGAACGGCTGTCATGTGAATTGTAACGATTATCTCCAACACAGAAATATTCATCATCTGTGAGAGTGTATGCATATATGTCAAAGCTGTAAGTATAATCTGAATTATTACCTGCAGAATAAACTCCGTCATCGCCTAAAACATCTGCGGTGTTATAGACAAGAGTATAGGTTCCGGGTGTATAATCTGTAGACATTTTATCTGTATCAGGTGCTATAAGCTTGCTGTAAAGAGCTCCGGCGAAATAACCGTAAGGATCACTTATGGTCTCGAATTCATCACTGTCTGCTGACTTTATATGGATTAGGTCATTTTCATCGAAATAAATAGTTTCACCCGGTAATGCTAAAATTCTTTTAATAAAGAGAGTCTTGGTTTCATTCTCACTAGTGGTTTTATCATCTGTAAGATAGGGCTGTACAATAACCACGTCGTAGCGTTCCGGTGTATAATTGATTTTATTTGCCCACACCCAGTCTCTGTCTGTGAGCGTATCTGTCATGGATGAGCCGTCGACAATGATTGGCTGGCCAATGAAATTTTTAATAAAGAGTGCTATTGCAAAAACGACTACTGCAAAAATTACTGTTTCGATTATATTTTGAAGTGTGGATTTTTCAGCTTCTTTTCTGGCCTTTTCTTCTTTGCGCAGCTTACGCTTTTGTTTAAAAGCTTCAAAGCCGGTAAGTGTCTCTTCGGCCTTAGCCTCAGCTGCTTTTAATTCTTCTTCTTTATCACCTGAAGCCTCTGAAACTGAAAAAGCTTCTGCCTCAGCTTCTGAATTTTTATTTACATCTGATTCCGACATTAGTTGCCTCCTAAATTGTTACTACAAAAATAAAAAATATTCATACCCACTGTCAAACCATACCCACTGTTTAACCATATCTACTGTCTAAAAGTGAGGAATTTCCTAAATAATATAAAAATCATTATATTTTCTTACAATTGTTAGTGTACTCTTTTATAGGGGGAAAGTCAAGAAAGTTGATTTTAGAGAATAATAAAAGTTGATTTTAAAAAAGGAAAGAGGAAACAAATCAGAAGATTCGTTTCCTCTCTGGGCATGAATAATCAATCTAATATTTTGGAGGAACCAAAGATGAATTTGATTAACCAAAATATCTGTCAAGTAATCCTTTGAGAGCCTTGCCATGACGAGCTTCGTCACGTGCCATCTCATGAACTGTATCATGGATTGCATCAAGGTTATTTTTCTTAGCACACTTAGCAAGCTCTGTCTTGCCTGCTGTTGCACCAAATTCGCACTCAACTCTCCAAGCAAGATTCTTCTTTGTTGAAGCTGTCATGCTTGGTTCAAGCTCAGAGCCTAAAATTTCAGCAAACTTTGCTGCATGCTCTGCTTCTTCATAAGCTGCCTTTTCCCAATAAAGACCAACCTCAGGATAACCTTCGC
>CAZVBH010000078.1:0-10386 GCA_964625275.1 uncultured Lachnoclostridium sp. | reverse complement strand
TATGGCTGATCAGAGTGATTTAGTTAGAGAATGGTATGATGGTTATAAATTTGGTCGTTCTTATATGTACTGTCCATGGGATGTGATTAATTTTTGTAGTGATTTAAATGATGCACGAGAAGCTGATTTGAACCCTGACACTGATGGCAAAAGTGTTAGAGAATTTCTTCTGAAACCCAAGAATTATTGGATTAATACAAGTGGAAATACTCTTATCCGAAGCTTTATAGACAAAGCTAATGGTGCAACTAAGCAAGAGCTGGAACAGCTTGTTGCAGGTGAATATGTAATTAAAAAGGTTAGTGAAACACTTACCTATGATGAACTTTATAATTCGATAGACAATTTATGGAGTGTATTGTTAACCACAGGCTATCTAACGGCAGATGAAGTCTTACCTGACGGCAGATTAAAGCTAAGAATTCCTAATAATGAAGTTAGAGAGGTTTACATTGAACAGATTCAGGAGTGGTTCCAAAATGTTGTCGAAAAGGATCACAGTCTATTGAAGGAAATTTGTAATGCTTTAATACATGGAGAACCTGAGATTGTTGAGAAAAAGCTTAATGCATGTCTTTGGAAGTCCATAAGTATTCGAGATTTCGCAGGTAGGAAATATTACAGAGAAAATTTTTATCATGGAATCTTACTTGGTATTTTACAATATGAAGATGATTGGTTTATTTCATCTAATTCAGAATCAGGAAATGGCTACAGCGATATCTTAATAAAGACACCGGAAGGTGTTGGAATTGTAATTGAACTCAAGTATGCAGACGATGAAGATTTACAGGCTTACTGCAAAAAAGCAATACAACAGATTGAAGAAAAAAACTACGATGCCGTCTTACATGGTGATGGAATGGATACTATCATAAAGTATGGAATCGCATTTTATAAGAAAAAATGTAAAGTACAATTTTTAAAAAAGTAGAAAGGCGTTTGGAAGGACATTATGAGTATTTTAATTGAAGAAATTGAAAAGGCAGAATCAATTGCAATCGTTGGTCATACCAGGCCTGATGGAGATTGTGTTGGTTCAACCTCTGGTCTTTATCATTATATAAAAGAAAATTATCCAAAGAAGCAGCTTTTTTATTTCCTTGAGCAAGTACCAAAGCTTATCGAAAAAAACCTGAGCGTTCCGGAGAGGACTGATGAAGAGAGTTTTAATCATGATATTGATTTATTTATCAGTCTTGATATATCTGCAAAGGATAGGATGACTGTAGGAAGCAAAAGCTTTGATAAGGCTAAAAAGACCTTTGTGATTGATCATCACAAGACAAATCCGGGCTTTGGCGACATTAATATAATAAAAGCCGGTTACAGCTCAGCTTCAGAGGTACTATTTGAACTCCTGGATTATGATAAGATATCTTTAAATACAGCTACAAGCCTTTATTTGGGAATTGTTTTTGATACTGGTGTATTTAAATATTCTGCTACAACCGAGTCTACAATGATTGCAGCAGGTAAATTGCTTAGTAAAGGTGTGGACAGTGCAAGGATAATTGATAATTCCTTTTATTCTAAAACTTGGAAGCAGAATAAGCTTTTAGCAAGAGCAATTGATAATGCCGAAATTTCTGATAATGGACTTATTGCATATACAGTTTTGTCTGATGAGGATATGATTGAATTTTCAGCTACTGCTGAGGATACTGAAGGTGTTGTTGAACAGCTTCGTTTAACTGATGGAGTAGAAGTGGCATTCTTCTTAAGAGAAGACAAGCCGAACTTTTTTAAGGGCAGTCTCAGAGATAAGACAGGCGCCGTAGATGTTTCTTTAGTTGCGTCCGTCTTTGGAGGCGGTGGACATGCCATGGCAGCCGGCTTTAGTATTTCAGGCACAAAGGCTGAAGCTGTTGATTCAGTATTAAGAGAAATTTACAAGCAGCTATAATGTTAAAAAGGTTGCTTTAGAATTAACCTGCAACATTTTGTTAAGTTATACAGCAGGCTATTATGCAGCAGGCTGTATGACGTAAACTGTATGCGGCATAAAGTGAAATTGTTGTGCCGGTAAAAATGATTAGGAGATTCATGAACGGAATAGTAAATGTATATAAGGAACAGGGCTATACCTCATTTGATGTAGTAGCAAAGCTTAGAGGCATTTTTGGAATGAAAAAAATCGGTCATACGGGTACTTTGGATCCAATGGCTGAAGGCGTACTTCCTGTTTGCCTTGGTAATGCTACAAAGCTTTGTGGACTTCTTACTGACAAAGATAAAGAGTATGTTACTTCATTTAAGCTAGGTATTAAGACTGACACCCAGGACATTACAGGAGTGGTGACTAAATCTACAGAAGTAGAATGCACTGAAGAAGAAATTCGCACCTGTATTTTGAGCTTTTTAGGTGAAATATCTCAGCTTACTCCAATGTATTCTGCCAGAAAAGTAAATGGTAAAAAACTCTACGAATATGCCAGACAGGGTATTGAGGTAGAAAGAAAGACTAATATAGTTAAAATTTATTCTATTGACATACTTAATATAGATATGGATAATTACATCGTCTCTATGAGAGTTGCGTGCGAAAAAGGAACTTATATTAGAACCTTATGCAATGATATTGGCGAAAAATTGGGCTGTGGGGCTGCAATGACCGAGCTTAAGCGTACTCGTGTAGACATGTTTGATATTGATAAAGCTTTAAAGCTTTCAGAAATACAGCTTTTAAAAGAAGCCGGCAGATTGGATACAGCAGTTTTACCAACTGATATTGTATTTTTGAAATATGAAAAGGTTACTGTAGGCTCTTCGCTTCTTAAGCAGGTTCTAAATGGAAATAAGCTTGCTTTTGATACCTTTAAATATATTCCATCTGAGGATGAAAAAATCAGGCTTTATGATGAGTCTGGAAATTTTCTTGCATTATATATAAGAACAGGCGAAGAGCTCAAGGTTTGCGGCATGTTCTGTTAGGAAATGTACCACATTCATTTAACCTTATGAAAATAGGAAATGTACCAAATTCATTTAAATTTATGAAAATAGGAAATGTACAACTTTGATTTATGGAGGATTGATTTGCTTATAATTAATTCAGAATACAGGTTTGTATCTGGTAAAAATATAGTTACGATAGGTAAATTTGATGGACTTCATCTTGGTCATAAAAAGATAATTGATGAGGTTATGAAAAATCGCAGTTCGGAGCTTGGCTCTAATCAGAGTACAGTTGTTGCTTCTTTTGTTGACCATCCTGATACCTTATTGAAAAAGGACTATGTCGGAACACTTCTTGACAGGTCTCAGAAGATAAATAAACTTGAAAATTTAGGCGTTGATTATTATTGCGAGCTGCCATTTGACAAAAAAATGATGAATACAGAGGCGGAAGACTTCTTTGAAGAATTTATTGTCTCAAAATGGAAAACAGGAATTTTAGTAGTTGGTGATGATTTTACAATAGGTCGCAACAGGCGAGGTGATATCAGCCTATTAAATAAGCTTTGTTGCCTTCACAATATTAAAATGATAGTTGTTCCAAGACTTGAATATAAAGGAGCACCTGTTTCGAGCTCAAGAATTAAGAATGAGCTTATTGAAGGCAATGTCCGGGAAGCAGAGTATATGCTGGGCTATGAGTATTCTTTTGAAGGTATTGTAATTGAGGGCAATCATCTCGGCAGAACAATTGGTCTTCCGACAGTTAATATTAAGCCTGAAGATGGCGTGCTTCTACCTAAGTTTGGAGTCTATGGAAGTCTGCTGGACATTTTTGGCATTACCTATAAAGGTATAACTAACATAGGCGTAAAGCCAACAGTAGAAGAAAAGAAGATTCCTCTTGTTGAAACAAATATTATAAATTTCGATGGAAATCTTTATGGAGAGACCTTAAAAGTAAGATTGAAGACCTTTGTCAGACCGGAGATGAAATTTAATGGTCTTGATGAATTGAAAAATCAGATAGAAACTGATAAAAATAGCTGGACAAATATGAATTAGTATGTTATAGTTTCAATGTTTGTGCATGACCATCACTCAGTCATAGGGTATAAAACCTCAGCCTTGGCTTAGTGATTGGCGAAAATTTTATATGGAGGTAATCATTATGATTAGCAAAGAAACAAAAGCAGCAATTATCGCTGAGTATGGCAAGACACCTGAGGATACAGGTTCTACAGAAGTTCAGGTAGCTCTCCTTACTTATAGAATTAAGGAGCTTACTGAGCACTTAAAGGCAAACAACAACGATCATCATTCAAGACGTGGTCTTTTAATGCTCGTTGGTAAGAGACGTGGTCTTCTTAATTACCTTAAGTCAAAGGATATCGAGGCTTATCGTTCACTTATCGAAAGACTTGGAATCAGAAAGTAATATTTGGTTGCTTATTGTAAATTTCACCCGATGCATTAAATGTATCGGGTGTTTTTGTCAAAGCTTAACTACTAACACTTAAAGCCGCTTTTTGGCTTATCAGCAGGAGTACCTCTTGCTGATTATCAAAGCGAATATTCGCAATCCGCTTCGCTACTTGCTCATAACCTTAAGGCCACTTCGTGGCTCATCAGTAGGAGTCCAGCCTCCTACTGATGCTGAAAAGTCATGTTATCCCAAAAGCTAGACTTTTGGGTAACATATTACCGCTTAAGAAGCGGGGACTTTTCAGATAAGGTTAAATTGCTTAAAAAGTGTTAGCTTTTATAAAGGATAATAAATCGGAGTAGAAAATATAAATGGGCTACGATCAGAGTAAAATTAGAAATTTTTGCATAATAGCACATATTGATCATGGAAAATCCACACTGGCTGATCGAATTATCGAGAAAACCGGTGTTCTGACTGCCAGGGAAATGCAAAGTCAGGTTCTTGACAATATGGATCTCGAAAGAGAAAGAGGAATTACAATTAAGGCTCAGACAGTCCGTGCTGTTTATAAGGCACAGGATGGAGAGGAATATATCTTTAATCTTATTGATACACCGGGTCACGTTGATTTTAATTATGAGGTTAGCCGAAGTCTTGCTGCCTGTGAAGGTGCAATACTTGTGGTTGATGCGGCGCAGGGAGTCGAGGCTCAGACGCTTGCAAATGTTTATCTTGCATTGGATCATGACCTTGAAATAGTTCCTGTTATTAATAAAATTGACCTCCCTAGTGCAGAGCCGGAAAGAGTAATTAATGAAATCGAGGACGTTATTGGCATTGAAGCACATGATGCACCTCTAATTTCAGCTAAGAATGGTATAAATATAGAGGCGGTTCTTGAACAGATAGTCAAGAAAGTCCCTGCACCAAAGGGCGATAAGACAAAACCACTTCAGGCGCTTATTTTTGATTCTGTCTATGATTCTTATAAGGGAGTAATTATTTTCTGTAGAGTTAAAGAAGGAAGAATTACAACAGATTCAAGGATTAGAATGATGGCTACAGGAGCAGAAGCTGATGTAGTTGAAATTGGTACCTTTGGACCGGGAAAATTTATTCCTTGTGACGAGCTTGAAGCAGGAATGGTTGGCTATATCATGGCTTCTCTAAAAAATGTTCATGATACAAGAGTCGGCGATACTGTTACAGATGCAGAAAATCCTGCAACCACGCCACTCCCAGGCTATAAAAAGGTAAATCCGATGGTTTACTGTGGCCTGTATCCTGCAGATGGTGCTAAGTATGGTGATTTAAGGGATGCCCTTGAAAAGCTTCAGCTTAATGATGCTGCACTTCAGTATGAACCTGAGACAAGTATCGCACTTGGCTTTGGCTTCAGATGTGGTTTCCTTGGACTACTTCATCTTGAAATTATTCAGGAAAGACTTGAAAGAGAGTATGATCTTGACCTTGTTACAACTGCACCAAGTGTTATCTATAAAGTGTTCAAGACAGATGGAGAGGTTGTTGAAATTACTAATCCATCCAATCTTCCGGATCCTTCGGAAATCGAACATATGGAAGAACCGATAGTTAGTGCAGAAATCATGGTCACTACAGAATTTGTCGGTGCAATTATGAAGCTTTGCCAGGAAAGACGAGGAGTCTATCTTGGCATGGAATATATTGAGTCCACTAGAGCTCTTTTAAAATATGAGCTTCCACTCAACGAAATTATTTATGATTTCTTTGATGCTTTGAAATCAAGATCGCGTGGATATGCATCCTTTGACTATGAAATAAAAGGATATGTGCCTAGCAAGCTTGAAAAGCTGGATATTCTCATCAACAAAGAAGAGGTTGATGCACTTTCATTTATAGTTCATGCGGATTCATCCTATGAACGTGGAAGAAGAATGTGTGAGAAGCTTAAAGAAGAAATCCCAAGACATCTCTTTGAAATTCCGATACAGGCAGCTGTCGGAGGAAAAGTAATTGCTCGTGAGACAGTAAAGGCTATGCGTAAGGATGTGCTTGCAAAGTGCTATGGCGGTGACATTACACGTAAGAAAAAGCTTCTTGAAAAGCAGAAGGAAGGAAAGAAGAGAATGCGTCAGGTTGGAAATGTAGAAATTCCTCAGAAGGCATTTATGAGCGTTCTTAAGCTTGACGATGAATAAAAATAACATTAAAGCCTCATGTTTTCATGGGGCTTTTTAAATAGTCCTTCAAAAAGCTATTCATTAGCTAAGAGGAGACTAAGGTTGGGAAGGAGTACATCTGATGGAATTATATATGCATATTCCTTTTTGTGTGCAAAAATGTAAGTATTGCGATTTTCTTTCCTGGGATTGCAAGCAGGATATGATTTCAAATTATATAGCTGCACTTAAAAATGATATTGCAGCTGAAGCTGCAAAATTATATCAATCAGGTAATGAAGAGTCAGACAGACGTCACGAAGTATATACAAACAGATTAAATGCTGAAAAAATAAATATATTAAAATCCAAAAAAATTAATATAATTGATTCTGAAGTGCAACTGCCAAAGGATAAAGAGAGAAAAGAATCAGATGTCATTTCTGAAATTCAGAAGGATAAACAAATTGAAACAATATATATTGGAGGGGGCACTCCCGGCTTACTTACACCTATATCGCTTGAAAAAATACTAGACTGTGTCTATCAAAGCTTTAGCATTTTGCCTGACGCAGAAATAACCTTAGAAACGAATCCATGTGTTGTTACAAAGGAAAAGGCATCAGCTTACAGAAAACTGGGAATTAATCGAATCAGCATGGGTGTCCAGTCCTTTAATGATAATGAACTAAGACTTTTAGGAAGGGCTCATAATGAAAGTCAGATTTATGATGCCTATGAGATTCTAAGAAAGGCAGGCTTTTCAAACATCAGCTTGGATCTTATTCAGGGTCTGCCCGGTCAAAAGCTTTCTGACTTTTTACAAAATTTGGAAAAAGCTGTTAGCCTTTCACCTGAGCATATATCAGCCTATGAACTTATAATAGAAGAAAATACTCCTTTTTATCAGACCTTTGGGCCTGAAAGTGGCTTTGAGTTTGATGAAGATATTCAGGCTGATATTTATTTAAAGACGGTAGAATTTCTCGAAGGTAATGGATATGCCCAGTATGAAATTTCAAATTATTCAAAACCCGGCTTTGAATCCAGGCATAATTTAGGATATTGGACAGGAGCTCCATACATTGGCTGTGGTCTGGGAGCTGTCGGTTATCTGAATGGTGTCAGAATGAAAAAACAGACTGATTTGCAAAAATATATTGAAAATCCGTTTGAAGTAACGAAAAGGGAAATCAGCTTAGAGGAAAGAAAGTCAGAATTTGTATTTCTTGGCATGAGAACTAAAAAAGGCATAGACTTAAATAAATATAAACTGCTCTTTAATGAAGAATTTCCAGAGTCAAAGCGTGCAATTCTTGAAAAATATGTACCTGACCTGGTGAGAAAGACTGATTTGGGTTATTGCTTTACAACGGAAGGATTTCTCGTCAGTAATTCCATATTATGCAACTTTGTATGAGTTAGAAGCCGGTTGATTTTGGAATTGTGATGACGTTAGTAAATTAGAATTATTCTGGTTGATAAGAAAATAATTGATAAGAATATGAGTTTAACCCTCTGCTTTAAGTTGCAGAGGGTTTTGTAATTTTGATAAAATTTAAAAAAAATTGTATTTGAGGCTTGACAAAAACGCTAGATGGTGTTAACTTACACATATGGATGTTAGCACTCTAAATGAACGAGTGCTAACAATCAATAAAACTTATAAAATCATCACTATTTACTAAGCTAAGATTAAAAGCTAAAGGTGAAGATGTTGTAAGCTGTTATTGAATGAATTGATTAAGAAACGGAGAGCGTCATGAGCAATGATTTAGATTCAAGAAAAAAATCAATTTTAATTGCCATCATCAGGAATTATCTTGATACCGGCGAGCCTGTTGGTTCAAGAACAATTTCTAAGTATGAAGACATTAATCTCAGCTCAGCCACAATCCGTAATGAAATGAGCGATTTGGAGGAGCTTGGATATATTACTCAGCCTCATACCTCAGCCGGCAGAGTTCCTACTGATAAGGGCTATCGTTATTATGTAGATCTTATGATGCAGGATAAGGAGCAGGAAATCACCAATATGAAGGTTCTCCTCGACAAAAAAGAGGAAAAGCTTGATACGGTTCTGAAAGAGGCAGCGAGACTCATAGCTGATAATACTCATTATGCATCTATGATTACAACTCCTACCTACTCAGAGAAAAAGCTGAAATTCATACAGCTCTCAAAGGTTGATGAGGTTACATTATTAGCTGTTATCGTTCTTGAAGGCAATGTAATTAAAAACAAGGTTATACCATTAACCGAAACAATTGAAAATGATGTTATTCTCAAGCTTAATATTATGTTCAATACTTTTCTTCAGGGACTCGACCAAAATCAAATAAGTCTTGGACTTATCAAAAAGATGAAGGAAGAGTCAATAGGATATACAACAGTAGTTGGCGATATTATTGATGCCATTGCTGAGGTATTTAATGAAAAAGATGATGTACAGATGTATACAAGCGGAGCGAATAACATTCTTCAGTATCCTGAGCTTGTAGAACAGGGTAAGGTTTCAAATCTTCTCTCAGTAATAGAAGATAAGGATCAGCTTCGAGACTTGATTTGCTCTGAGACTGTTGAAAGTGGCAATGGAAGTATTCAGGTTTATATAGGAAATGAATCACCGATTGAAGCTACTAAAAATTGCTCGGTTGTAACTGCAACTTACCAGCTCGAAGAGGGTGTATATGGTAAAATCGGTATCATAGGACCAAGGCGAATGGATTACGAAAAGGTAGTTGATTCACTGAAAAATCTTATGGGCGAGCTGGATAAAATATTAAAAAAATAAAGAGGTGAGATAAAGTGGCCGATAATAATGAAAATAAAGAACTGCAGGAAGAGGAAGCAACAACAGACAATGCTACAGATGAGGCTGTGAGCACTGATGACAATGTAGAAGCTTCTGATAATGCTGAAAATACTGAAGCACCGGCTTCCGAGGAAGAAGCTAATGATACTCAGGCTGAAGCTGCAGAAATCGATGAACAGACTGAAAAAGAAACTAAGAAAAATAAAAAATTCAAAAAGAAAGATAAGCGTGACGAAGAAATCGCAGAGCTTAAGGACAGAGTTACAAGGAATCTGGCTGAATTTGATAATTTCAGAAAGAGAACTGAAAAGGAAAAATCTCAAATGTTTGATCTTGGTGCAAAGTCCATGATTGAAAAGATTCTTCCTGTAATTGATAACTTTGAAAGAGGTTTGGCAACGCTTGATGAAAAGGGACTTGAAGAACCTTTTGCAGCAGGAATTGAAAAAACCTATAAGCAGCTGGTAAAGACACTTGAGGATGCAGGTGTTACACCAATTGAAGCTGTTGGCAATGAATTTAATCCTGAATTACACAATGCAGTAATGCATGTGGATGACGAAGGCTTCGGAGAAAATACAGTCTGCGAAGAATTCCAGAAGGGTTATATGTATAAAGATGCAGTGGTTAGACACAGCATGGTTAAAGTAGCAAATTAATTCAGTATATACTGATAAAAAATATGGAGGTAAAGAAAATGAGTAAAATTATTGGTATTGACTTAGGAACAACAAACAGCTGCGTAGCTGTTATGGAAGGTGGAAAGCCCACTGTTATCGCCAATGCTGAGGGTTCAAGAACAACTCCTTCAGTTGTAGCATTTACAAAGACAGGAGAGAGAGCAGTTGGTGAGCCTGCAAAGCGTCAGGCAGTAACTAATTCCGACAAGACAATTTCTTCTATTAAGAGACATATGGGAACTGATTTTAAGGTTTCAATTGATGATAAGAAGTATACACCACAGGAAATTTCAGCTATGATTCTTCAGAAGCTTAAGGGCGATGCAGAAGGATATCTTGGTCAGGAGGTAACAGAAGCTGTTATTACAGTTCCTGCTTATTTCAACGATGCACAGCGTCAGGCAACAAAGGATGCAGGTAAGA
>CAZVBH010000077.1:0-10969 GCA_964625275.1 uncultured Lachnoclostridium sp. | reverse complement strand
TTCAGATGATAGCCAGACAGGTAATGAAGCTTCAAATGATAGCCAGATAGATAATGATAATCAGTCTGATGACAACAGCAACACTGCAAGTGGTTCAGTCTCAAATCAAAACAGCTCATCTGCTTCAACAGATAATACTGTGAATACTGGTGATGAGAGCCATGTCATTCTTTGGCTTAGCGCAATGGTTCTTAGTGGACTTGGAATTGCAGCTGTAGCCAAATTAAGAAAGAAAGAGAGATAACTGAAATTATATAAACCCGGTAAGCATGTCAAGATCACCTTATGGTGGTCTTGATGTGCGTATTGCCTTGATTAAAAAAATTTTTTAAGGAGACATGATACTTGAACATAAAACAAAATTTAGTAATGCTGTCAAAAAAATTAAAACCTGCAATCCATTTATGGCCAGCAGTATTTGTCATTATTTTAGTATTAGCCGCACTGCAACTAAGCAGTCCGGTTTTTTCTGCTTTACCGGAAAAACTGACAGAAGACAATAATATGAGTGTAAATTTAGCAACAGGTTCAGCTGCTATTGCGGAATCTGACAAAGGACTTCAAGATGAAATTGAAGAAACTGACGTAAAAGATGAACTTGGAAATACTATAATTGAAGCCTCGGCATCTTCAGAAGAAAATAATTCTTCTAAAGAAGATGAGAATCTTGGAGATAAAAGCAGTGAAGAAACATCGAATAAGGATGAAGAAAACATAAATGATATAAATCAGTCTGAAACATCAGCAGATGACAAAAATTCTCAGAAGGATTTGGATAATAAAGATGATGTTGGAACTAATTTAAACTCAACCGGTAATAAAGTAAGTGGCAATCATTCAGAAGTTAGTAGTCAGACTGAAAGTGGAACTCAGACAGGTGGAAGCAGTCAGTCAGGCAGTGCAAATCAAAGCAGTAATAATAAAACCGTCACAGGCAATACTCAGACAGGAAGTAGTAGTCAGACAGGCAGTAGTGGCCAGGCGGATAGTGGAAGTCATACAGGAGAAAGCAGTCAGTCAGGCAGTGCAAATCAAAGCAGTAATAATCAAACCGTCACAGGCAATACTCAGGCAGGAAGTAGTAGCCAGACAGATAGTGGAAGTCATACAGGAGAAAACAGCTCCATTACTCCAACGCAGGCAGCAGCAAATACATCCGGCTATACAGATGGCACATATACCGCATCCTCTCTATGTACTGATGATGATGAATTCTCTTATGATATAAATGTCAGTATCACAATAGAAAATGGTAAAATTACGGCAGTAACCGTCGAAAAAGGAGAAGATACCTCCTATGATCCGAATGGTAATGACTCCTTCTTGAAATATGCAATTGAAGGAAGAACTCGTAAAAATGTTAAGTACATAGGTATAGTGAACCAAATAATTCAAAATCAGTCTGCTGATAATATAGATGTTGTAAGTGGTGCAACGTATTCTTCAAAAAGCATTGCTGAAGCTGCAAAGAAGGCATTGGAATCAAAATAAAGGAGAAAACATAGTTGAAATACCGTAATTTTTTTATGCGACTTTTAAGCCTGGTGCTTATCTTAACTATTTTGGCAACTTATCAGGGGATTGCTTCTAGTAGGGCAGAACTCATAGCTGAACATGATAAGGAAGAGGCAGAAATAAATGCATATAATGAAAAAGTTTTAAATAATGATAGCAAATCGCCTTATCAAGATGGAACTTATCAGGGAACGGGTGTAGGCTTTGGAGGAGATATTACAGTAGAGGTTACCATTAAAGATGGACAGCTTATAAATATAGAGGTTCTATCAGCAGATGGTGAGGATACTGCATATTATAATCAGGCAAAAACAGTATTGGAAAAAATAATTAACAAACAAAGCACTGAGGTTGATACAGTATCGGGAGCTACTTATAGCTCTGAAGGATTAATAGAAGCAACCTCAAATGCTTTGGAAAAGGCGGTGAAATAAATGAGCTCGGATGATAAAAAATCAGTTTTTACATCAGCACAGCTGAAAAAAAGAAATGAACGAAAAAATGAAATTGTAAGAAGAATAATTCAGCTTATTTATTTTATCAGTATGCCAAGTGCATTTGCTGTGGGTTTCACCGGTGTTAAATATATTTTTATGAAAATAGGAAATGGCGAGACTTTAGAGGTTAACAGCTTTATAAAAGCTTTACTTGGACTGGGCATATTTACAATAATATTTGGCAGATATTTTTGTGGCTATATATGTGCTTTTGGAAGTCTTGGAGATTTTATTTACTGGTTGTCAGGCAGACTACAGATAAAGGTTTTTAAAAGAAAAAAGCAAATTAAAATTCCTGACAAGGCAACTAAAAGACTGCAAAAAATAAAATATATTGTTTTGGCAGCAATTATTATTCTTTGTACAGCTGGTGTCTATGGCAAAATATCAGGAAGCAGTCCTTGGGATGTGTTTTCCAGGCTTGTTTCATTTACAGCTGTACCTTCAGGTTATGTAATTGGAATAATTTTATTTATACTTATTATAATCGGAATGGCATTCAGAGAGAGGTTTTTCTGTCAAATTTTGTGTCCGATGGGAGCACTTTTTTCAATTCTGCCAATTTTACCCTGGAGTCTGCCAAACAGAAAAAAGGATGAATGTATTTCAGGCTGTAAGGCATGCTCATCTAAGTGTCCTGTAGCCTTAAAGCCGGAACAGGATGGTTATGAAACAGGAGAGTGTATTGCCTGCGGAAAATGTGCATTTGCCTGTCCGCGTGGAAATATTTATTCAGATACTTCCCAAATTATAAATGCATTAGCTTTAGTAATTGCAAAAGCAATATTGTTTTTTGCATTAGGAGTATGGCTTGGCTTTTTTAGATTTTTTTGATTTTTGATTGTAAACGGATTAAATAGAAATAAATTAAAGCTGTTACAGTAAAGCTGATTATTAAATCAAAGATTATGTGGTATTTTAGATTTGTACAGGAGGTTATTTCTTAATCAAATGAAGTTAAAAAAAACAGATTACATATTACTAGGCATTATTATTTTTATAGGAGTAATAATAGGCTTGGTTATATTTTTGAAAAGTGAAAGTGGCAATAGTGTACAGATAAGAGTTAATGGTTATGTAATAGCTGATTTAAATTTAAATAAAAATCAAAATTATGAAATTAAAGGTGCGGATGGGGCGACAAATCTTTTAATAATTAAAGATGGAAAGGCATGGATTAAAGAAGCATCCTGCCCTGACGGACTTTGCATAAATATGGGTAAAATCAGTAAAAATGGGCAGTCGGTTATATGTCTGCCCAATAAGGTGGTAGTGGAAATTATATCTGATACAGCCGAAGCTGATGATATGGGTGTAGATATAATTGTAGGAAAGTAAGGATTGATTATCAATGAAAAAAACAAAGGTAATTGCACAATACGGACTTATAATAGCTATGGCATTGATTTTAAGTGGAATTGAGGCACAGATACCGGCCTTCTTTGCTTTGCCGGGAATGAAGCTTGGACTTACAAATGTAGTTATTTTGTTTGCTTTATACCGAATGGGAGCAAAAAGTGCACTTCAGGTAAACTTACTAAGAATTCTCCTGGTTGCTTTAATGTTTGGAAACGGAGTAAGTCTGGCTTATAGTGTCGTGGGTGGAATACTAAGTACACTGGCGATGATAGCACTAAAGAAAATTGGCAAATTTAGTATAATTACTGTAAGTATAATTGGCGGAGTGATACATAATCTTGGACAGATACTAGTTGCAATGATATTGCTTGAGACAGTTTCATTAGCTTGGTATTTACTTATATTATGGTTTACAGGAATTGCATCAGGCTTTGTAATTGGCTTGATTGGCGGTGAATTATGCAAAAGATTAGAAAAAATACCATTAGCCGGAGAAAATTTATGAAACGCATTTTGATTTGCTTATGTATTGTTAGCATGCTGATTTTTTCAGCCTGCAATACTGATACATCTTATAATAATACAGAATCATCTTCTATAAATCAATTAAATTCAGAACAGAATAAAGATATTCCCTCTGCAAGCGGAGAAATTTTTGCCATGGATACTTATATGTCCATAACATGTTATGGAGATAAGTGCGAGGAAGCATTAAATGCATCTTTAGATGAAATTAAAAGATTAGATGAGCTGTTATCAGTAGGAAATGAAGATAGCGAAATTTATGCTATAAATGAAAATGGTAGTGGTAGCTTAAGTGCAGAAACCATGGAAATGGTGCAAAAAGCCATTAGTCTTGCAGAAACTACCGATGGCGCATTTGATATTACTGTTTATCCACTTATGGAACTGTGGGGATTTACAACAGGAAATTTTGTTGTACCTGAGTATGCTGAAATTAAGAACAGGCTTACATATGTTGGAAGTGAACTGTTGGCACTTGATGAAGTAAATTCTACACTTACTCTTTCAGAAAATCAGGGCATTGATCTTGGAGGAATTGCAAAAGGATTTACATCAGGACGCATAATGGAAATTTTTGAAGAGTATGATTTAGTATCAGGTGTTGTATCACTAGGAGGAAATGTTCAATGCTATGGCACAAAGCCTGACGGAAGCCTTTGGAGATGCGGAATTGAAAATCCATTTGAACCTGAGGATGATACAAGCATGCTCGGAGTTCTTTCGGTTGCTGACAAAGCAGTCATTACATCAGGAGCGTATGAACGCTATTTCACTGATGAAGAAACAGGAGAAACTTATCATCACATCCTTGATCCAAAAACAGGCTATCCGGCAAATAATGGATTGGTCTCTGTAACTGTGGTAAGTGAAAATGGAATGTTGGCAGATGGATTATCTACAGCATGCTATGTAATGGGATTGGAAAAAAGCATAAGCTACTGGCAAACTTACGGCAATGATTTCGACCTGATAATGATGACTGAAGAAGGAGATGTTTACATTACTGAAGGAGTGGCGAACAGCTTCACCTCGGATTTTACCACTTACATCGTAAAATAATTTCTTATAATGAAGGTAACTTATTTATAACCAGGTAATAAAAAAGTGCCTACTTGTAAAATGTGAAAAAAATGTTAAAATATAATCAACAGAGAGCAGAAAAGGCTCGCTGAATAACTTTTAGGAGGTACACATTATGGCACTCTCAAACTTAGCAGGATGGACAAAGGATACTGAGCAGGTTACTGCAGCAGCATGTGGCACATCTGATAAGCCAGCTGCAGCATGTGGAGCATCCGATAAACCGGCAGCAGCGTGCGGAGCATCGGATAAGCCTGCAGCATGTGGAACAGCATGTGGAGCATCTGACAAGCCGGCAGAAAAGTCAGCAGCTTGTGGCACAGCATGTGGAGCTGGAGATAAATAAATCCAGCCTTGTCAGAAAAGTCCTCCGCCTTTAAAGCGGTGGGCTTTTCTGCTTAATTAGGGAGTCATGCTCCCAAAAGCATAACTGTGAAGAGACATTTTGGGATTACAATTAATCTTTAATTTTCAAAAAATTAACGAAGGAGAGAAATGATATGGCAAAACAATATTTTTCTTTTCAATGGCATATTACGGATGAATGTGATCAGAGGTGTAAGCATTGCTACATATTTTCTGGAGATTCTTGTAAAGAATTAGATTCTATGACCTGGGAACAGATGCAGGAAACCTTTGCTAATTGCCTTGATTTCTGCAAAGTATATGGCAGATTGCCTTATTTTTATATTACAGGAGGCGATCCAATTCTTCATCCTGATTTTTGGAAGCTTCTGGATTTGATGAAGAAAAATGACATTCCTTTTACTTTGATGGGAAATCCTTTTCATTTAAACGATGAGGTTTGCATTAAGTTGAAAGAATATGGCTGTGAAAAATATCAGTTGTCAATTGACGGATTACGAGAAACTCATGATTGGTTTCGCAAACCCGGGTCCTTTGACTGTACGTTGGAAAAGGTAGGCTGTTTAAATAGAGCAGGAATTAGAAGTGTTATAATGACAACAGTATCTAAAACTAATATGACCGAGATTCCTGGAATTATAGATGCTGTAGTAGATGCAGGTGTAAATGTATTTGCATTTTCGCGTTATGTTCCGAGTGGTGGTGATTTAGATGCATCTATGACGCCAGAGGAATATAGAAAAGTACTTACGGCATGTGATAAAAAATTTAAAGAATATGAAGCAAAGGGTTGTCAGACCTATTTTAATAAAAAGGATCATCTTTGGACCTTATATGAGTATGAAATAGGAGAATTTAAAATACCTGAAAATATAGATAAAGGCATGATTTACGGTGGCTGTAATTGTGGAAATTGCCATATCACAATTTTGCCGACGGGTGATATTTATGCCTGCAGAAGAGTTGCCGACAGCAAGGTGGGAAATGTATTTAACGACAGATTGGCCGATGTGTGGCTTGAAGGAGTAGAAAATTATCGAGACTATACTAAATTTTCAAAATGTTCCAAATGCGAACTTCTGGCTTTTTGCAGAGGCTGTCCTGCTGTAGCCAAAGGAACAAATGGAGATTTTTATTCAGATGATCCTCAATGTTGGAAGAATATAAGCAGCATCTAATTAACTTTTGATTAGGGTTTGATAAGAAGGAGCTTACAATGAATGTTTTAGAACTTATGAAATATCGTCGCTCAATTAGACGTTATCAGGACAAACAGATATCACGAGAAGAACTTTCTAAGATAATTGAAGCCGGAACCTTTGCACCTAATGCAGGCGGTGGTCAGAGAAGTATTATTGTTGGAATTCACAATAAGGATTTATGTGAAAAAATAGGAAAGCTAAATGTTGCATGCATGGACCGCTCCAAGCTGCTAGGAAATTATGTTTCAAAGGATCAACCAAGCATTATAGATGATCCAAGCATTAAAAGTGGATTTTATGGTGCACCAACAGTTTGCGCTATATTTGCTCCAATGCGTTTTCTATACAGTATACCAGATGCTTTTTGCGCAGCAGAAAATATGGTGCTTGAGGCTACTGAGCTAGGAATTTCATCCTGCATTATTGCCAGGGGTGAAGAAACCTTTGATAATGACTTTGGAAGAGAGCTCTTAAATAAATGGAATATTCCGGAAGGATATATAGCCAGATGTTTTGTATTGCTGGGCTATTGTGATGGAGAATATCCTAAGGAAAAACCAAGAAAAGAGGGCAGATCAGTGATCTGGGAGTGATATAATGATTTCTAAATTACTTAATAACAAAATTACGGAAACCAATGCAGATAAAATAGAACGCTTAAAGAATGAAATCCAAAACGCCGATGCAATAGTCATTGGAGCGGGAGCTGGATTGTCAACGTCAGCAGGATTTATATATGATGGAGTACGCTTTCAAAAATATTTTTGTGATTTTGCGGGGAAATATAATTTCAAAGATATGTATTCCGGAGGCTTCTATCCTTACGATAGCTTGGAAGAGCATTGGGCATATTGGAGCCGTTATATCTATGTTAATCGTTATATGAATCCACCCAAACCGTTATATGAAAGGCTGTTTGATTTGGTAAAGGATAAGGATTATTTTGTTCTAACTACTAATGTAGATCATTGCTTTCAAAAAGCCGGATTTGATAAGAAGCGTATGTTCTATACTCAAGGAGATTATGGTTTATTCCAATGCTCAAAGCCATGTCACAAGGATACCTATGATAATGAAGAAATGGTGCGAAAAATGGTAGAGGCCCAAGGCTTTACAATCTCAGATGATGGCATCTTATGTTTGCCGGAGAATGGCATATTGAAGATGACGATACCGACAGAGTTAGTTCCATGTTGCCCTAAATGTGGAAAGCCTATGAGTATGAATCTTCGGGCTGATAATACATTCGTAGAAGATGAAGGCTGGCATGAGGCTGCCCACCGATATAAAACCTACCTCAAAACGAGAAAAAATCAGCACATACTTTATCTTGAACTAGGTGTAGGCTATAATACACCGGCAATTATTAAATATCCATTTTGGCAAATGACATTAGATAATCCTAATGCTATTTATGCCTGTTTAAATTATGGTGAATCCTTTGCACCAAAAGAAATTGTAGAACAGTCGATTTGCATTGATACTGATATTGCAGACTTAATTGCAAATATACTTTAAAAATACTTGAAATCATCATAAAAGGGTAGTAGCATAGATTTAAATTTAACCTTATCTGACTTTTCAGCATCAGTAGGAGGCTGGACTCCTACTGATGGGCCACAAGTGGCTTTAAGGTTATGAGCAAGTAGCGAAGCGGACCCAGAATATCCGCTTTTAAGTATGGCTTAAATCCGCTTTATTAAAAGTTTCAATAAGGAGAAAAATAAATGTATGATTATTTAGTAGTAGGTGCCGGTCTTTTCGGTTCAGTCTTTGCCCACGAAGCAAAGCAAAGCGGCAAGTCAGTCCTTGTCATAGATAAGCGCCCAAACATAGCAGGAAATGTATATACAGAAAAAATTGAAGGCATCAGCTTCCACAAATATGGCGCACATATCTTTCATACAAATAATAAAAAGGTTTGGAGCTATGTAAACAATTTCGCAGAGTTTAACAGGTTTACAAATTCACCGGTAGCTAATTATAAAGGCGAGCTTTACTCCATGCCCTTTAACATGTATACCTTCAATAAAATGTGGGGAGTGGTTACTCCAGAAGAAGCTTTAGTAAAAATAGAAGAACAGAAAAAAGAGATCAAAGGTGAACCTAAAAATCTCGAAGAACAGGCAATATCCCTCGTGGGACGGGACATCTATGAAAAGCTGGTAAAAGGCTATACAGAAAAGCAGTGGGGACGAGACTGCAAAGAGCTTCCGGCATTCATAATCAAAAGACTGCCGGTTCGCCTGACCTTCGATAACAACTATTTCAATGCACTTTACCAAGGCATTCCAATTGGCGGCTATACCAAAATGGTCGAAAAAATGCTTGACGGAATCGAAGTTCGACTAAATTCGGATTATCTTGAAAATAAATCTGACTATGACAAGCTTGCAAAGAAAATTGTCTATACAGGTCCTATTGATGCCTACTTTAACTACAGCCTTGGCAACCTGGAGTACCGCTCGGTTCGCTTCGAAAATGAAGTTCTCGATATCCCAAATTTTCAGGGAAATGCGGCTGTAAATTATACAGACAGAGAGACACCATGGACCAGAATAATAGAGCATAAATGGTTCGAGTTCGGCAAAGACGAAGAAGGCAAAGACCTTCCCAAAACAATCATCAGCCGAGAATACAGCTCCGAATGGAAGCCGGGAGATGAACCCTACTATCCGGTAAATGACGAAAAGAACAGTAGGCTTTATGCAGAATACAAAAAGCTGGCGCAGTCAGAAGAAAAAGTTATCTTTGGAGGCCGACTCGGAGAGTACAAATATTATGACATGGACCAGGTAATTGCAGCAGCACTGGACGTTGTTGAGAAAAATTTAAATTAAAATAAAGGTGCAGACTTTAAGCTTTACTTAAATCTGCACCTTTTAATATCATATGATTATTAAAAATCATTATCTGCTTTTACATCAATTCTTATAAAATTTTAGAGAAATAGAGCTGAAATAGCAGAAAATACTAAAATTATCTAAATATATGTTCAAAATATGTCAAAATGTTATGTTATTGCTATTGCAAATTTGTTAACAAAATGTTAATATTCATAAAATTACATTATTTAGAGGAGGAGTATGTAATGAAGGGGTTTATAAAAAGAAGACCATTTGTCAAAATGGTCGCATTGTTCTTATGCCTTGCATTATGCATACAAGGAGTCTCGACAAATCTAAAAACCGCGAATGCGGCTTCTGAAGCGAAGTATGATGGAGATTATAACATTTCCACAATCTTAAGCCGCTATCAGTATTTTATTCAGAATGACGTTACCCTAAATTCATCAGGCCATACCGTAGGAGCGGTAGTAGTGGGTGGTACTCTTGACCTTGCAAATACCTTTGGTGATGCAGCAATTGTACCTTCATACATTCACTCACTCAAAGCAGGCTATTTAGGAAATGGCTGGAGTGGTAAATATCCACTTAAATCAGAAACAATTTACTATGTTGAGGGAACAGAAAATCTTTATGACTGGCAGATCAGCAACTATGATTGGATTCAGGTAGGAGAAGACTACATTTCAATGACCGATGCATTTTCTCAGATTAAGGCACAGTCAAAGTCACTTACTGAAGGAGCTACTAAGCTTACAGCAAAAGATGGTACTATTACAATCGACTGTACAGCCGATAAAGATGTAACCTACGAAATTGACTATTCAGATTTTGCAAGCAATAATGTTAATATTATTGTAAATGATGTTGACTGGTTCAAGACAAACCTTTGCATAATCAACGTTACAGGAGTAGGTGCTAATAAATTGACCTTTGACGGTTACTGGCCTGTTCATGTTAATGGCAGTACTTCAATGGACTCAGCACTTGAAAAAATGTCAGGCAGTGATGAGTATTTCAATCAGCAGCTCAATGTTAACGGAATGAATCTCATCTGGAACTTCCCTGATGCAACAGGCACGCTCAATATTCAGGGTCTCGGCGGACATCTCGTAGCACCATCAGCAACCGTTAATTTCAACTCAGGAAATTATGAAGGTGGAGTTATCGCAAAGGAACTCACAGGTGGAGCACAGGGTCATTTCTATCCAATGTCAAGAACACTCGGAACCGTTGATACAGATGAAACAGAAGCAGGAACTGCTGATATTACAGTTTCCAAGCTTGACGAAAATGGAAATGCACTCTCAGGAGCTGAAATCAGCCTTTGGTACAAAGGTGACGGCAGCCTGAAGAATGTAACCAGCACAAGCGGTCACAAACTTAGCATAAACACCAGCTCAAATAATAATAACAATAACATTGTATGGAAGACAACTTCCACACCATGTGTACTTAATAATCTTCCAAATGGTGAATATTCCATAACAGAGACAGTTTCACCAACAGGTTATAAATTTGCAGAGTCTATCTCTTTTAAAGTAGTAGATGGCAAGATTTATTTAAAGCTTGCTAATGG
>CAZVBH010000076.1:0-11248 GCA_964625275.1 uncultured Lachnoclostridium sp. | reverse complement strand
ATCATCCTAGACAGACTGAACTTAAAGGTACAAAGGTAATTAACGGATATCAAAGCTATGTAATTGAAATTCCTGATGAAGAAATAGGAAAAAAGGCAGCTAAAAGAAGAAAACAAATGGCAGTCCAAACTAGCTGAGATAAGAAGCCACTAAAAAAGCCTCCGCTTAATGCGGAGGCTTTTTAACGAAGAATAAAAATCAGTTGATTAATTCCTCAGCAAGCTCTCGTAGAGCTTCTTTTTCATTAAGCTCAGGCTGTTCAATTACTCTATTTAAAAGTTCTTTAAGGATGCGTCCGATTTCAGGCCCGGATTTTACTCCCATTCCGATTAAATCCTTGCCATTAATCGCCAAATCTTTAAGACTAAAGCATTCATTATCCTGGACAATTTCATCAAGCATAGAACGCATTCTAATCATAGAAATAAAATTTTCCTCATAATAGTCGGGTGATTGTGCAAGTGTATCGGCAGCCTGGAGTATCATAAGCTGTGATGCAAGCTCAAGGCCTATCTGATTGCATACACGCCTTGCAGAAGAAGTTCCCTTCTTCCAATTGAGCTTATATCTGTCATCATGATGCTCGATTAACAGCTTAACAGCTTTAATTGAATCATTATCAAATTTAAGCCTTTGCATGATTTGTACTGCCATTTCTGAAGATTTTTGCTGATGACCGTAAAAATGTGCTTCACCATCTTCAGAGAAAGTCTTAGTGGAAGGCTTTGCAATATCATGAAGAAGGGTAGCAAAGCAAATAACCTGATTGACCTTTTCAATTTCCAGCTCCGGCTTTCTACAAATGAAATTAAGATTTTCTTTGTAAGTATCATTTAAAAGAGCAGATTCAGGTAAATCATTAAAATCGAAGATTCCAAGTAGCCGTATGGCAGCCTTTAAGGCAACTATTGTATGTTCTGCACAATCATAAACATGATGACGATTTTCCTGCTTAGTTTTCTCCATCTCGTCCCATTCAGGAAAAACCACCTTGGTTATACCAGCCTCATAGGCGAGGTGAAGCTTCTCAGGGTACTTTCCCATAATCAGCTTAAGTAGCTCCTCCCTCACGCGCTCTGCACTGATTGAGGCAAGCTTATGAGCCAGTACCTTCATGGCATCAAAGGTATTAGCTTCTATTTCAAAGCCAAGAACAGCTGCAAATCTTACACCTCGCATGATACGAAGTGCATCCTCAGAAAATCTCTGTATTGGATCGCCAACAGCCTTGATTAAACCCTTCTCTAAATCATCGATGCCACCAAATAGGTCAACAAGACCAACTGAATCATTGTATGCCATTGCATTTATTGTAAAATCTCTGCGTAAAAGGTCATCTTTTAAATTTCTGGTAAAGATAACTTCACTTGGATGACGATTATCCTCATATTTGCCATCAATTCTGTAGGTTGTCACCTCAAAGCCTTCTTTATCAAGCATTACTGTAACTGTTCCATGCTCAATGCCGGTATCTATTGTTCGCTTAAAAAAAGACTTAACCTCTTCTGGCGAAGCATTAGTAGTGATATCCCAATCCTTAGGCTGTTTATTTAAAATGCTATCACGTACACAGCCACCAACGGCAAAGGCCTCAAAGCCACCACTCTCAAGTGTATCAATAATAAATTTAACCTTTTCCGGAAGTTCTATTCTCATAATTTCCTCGCTATTTGGTACTTGTAAATTTCATTGATTAAAGATTAGTTAATGAAATTCACATAATCTCAACTTAAAATTTTAGCATATAAAAAAATGTATTTCAATAACTTTATGCCTGTATGTTTATATATGGAAATAAAAACGCCGACAAAATTGCCGGCGCTTAAGTTAAAAATTTTAAATATGATTTTCTATGCTGAAACTTCAGCTTCTCCTGAAATGCTAAAAATCTTTCTTACTCCCTTTAGTGCATGATAAAGGATGATTCCAAGTACATAACATGAAAGTATTTCGCCTGCACCAACTGTTAATACCAGATACCAATAAGCATCACCGATGCCATAAGCGTACTGAAGTACAAATGGAACTATAAATGCGTTTGCAATAATTGGTGGTAATGGAGCAAGGTAAGGAAGCTTACGTAACATATAAGTACCGATTGCACCAATAAGTGTAGCAAGAGAGCCAAAAATAATATCAGTAACTACACAACCTGTAATTGTATTACTGATGAGACATCCAACAAATAGACCTGGAATAGCAGCAGGTGTAAAAATTGGCAAAATTGTTAATGCTTCGGAAATTCTAAACTGAATTGCACCGCTGGCTAAATTAAAAGCGGCGATAAAATATGTCAGAACGACATAAAGAGCAGCAATGATGGCTGCCTGAGTGATAAAAAGTGTTTTCTTATTCATTTTTTACTCCTTAGTTTTGTTTTACGAGTGGATGGTTACGAACACTCGGAGAGTCATTTTAGCATAAAATTAATTTTTATGCAATGAAAAATCAAAAATTAATTGAGTAACTTACTGAATTTATGTATAATAGTATTCAATAAAAATCTCTGCTTGGCATTAATTGGTGAAGATTTTTCAGATAAGATTAGAATTTATCTTAATAATATATTTGTTTAATAGAAGGAGCACGCAATGTTAAAAATAATTTTGGGAGATTGCGAAGAAGCTATTTACAATACATCCGTTTATTTCAAAAACACATATCAGCCAGAGTGGATAACGGATAAATTGTCGGTTGAGATGATAAAAGATGTAGACAAGTCAATAGTGATAGGTCCGCACTTGATAGAAAGTCCTATTCTTGGACCAATTTCTCCAAGAGAGTTATCGGGTGGAGTTAAGACACTCATTTTAATTAATAAAGAGCCTGGTAAAATTTTCAATGTATCCACATGTGGCGATAATTGTGCTAAGTGGCTGCTTGAAATGGGAAGAAAAAGAAATATCACAGTAAATTTACGACATCTCATGGATTTTGGTAAAGAAGATTTTGAAATGGAGATAATAAATAGTAAGCAAATTGTAAAGAACATGAAAGAATTTGTCTATGCTGCAAGCGATTTTGTATAAGGAGCAAAAATGAAGGGTAAACATTTAGTTATAATTGGGAATAATATCCTCCGATATAAGTTTGAGATTAGGCGCAATATTACAATTATTAAAGGAAATAGTGCAACTGGGAAAACTACATTAGTTGATATGGTACGAGAGTATTATGAAAATGGAAATCAAAGTGGCATTGAACTACAATGTGATAAAAACTGTGTTGTAGTGGAAGGGCGACGTTGGAAACTTTTACTTGAAGATATTCATGACTCAATAGTATTTATTGATGAGGGAAATTCATTTATTACTACAACTGAATTTTCGACAGCGGTAAAAGAATCGGATAACTATTATGTTATAGTTACCAGAGAAAGCTTACCAAATCTTCCATATAGTGTTGAAGAAATATATGGCATTAAAAACTCTGGTAAATATGGAGCATTGCAGCAAGTATATCAAGAATTATATCGTATATATGGGAATTTTACTTACCCGCTTCAGTTTACTCCTGATGTCATTATAGTTGAAGATTCTAATTCCGGATATGAATTTTTTAATAACTTAAACATAGGTAAAAATCGAGAAACGGTTAGCGCAGAAGGCAAATCTAATATTTATAAAGTTCTCAAAAAATATGATAACAATAAAAAGGTTTTAGTAATTGCAGATGGTGCAGCATTTGGTTCAGAAATAGAAAGAGTTATGAAAACAATTGATTCTACAGTTGAAAAAGTGGTTTATTTGCCAGAATCTTTTGAATGGTTAATCCTGGAATCAGGAATTATAAAAGATAATGAGATTAAAACTATTCTAGAAGAACCAAGTGATTTTATAGAAAGTCAGGAGTACATAAGCTGGGAACGCTATTTTTCGGCGCTGTTGATTAGAAAAACAAAGGATACATATTTAAATTACATGAAAAGCAAGCTTAATGATGCATACAAAATTGATAATAATAAGAATAAAATCTTGAAAGTAATACCAGAGTACATATTATTAGACTAGGATAATATTTGCATACATAAAGGGTGGAAAAACAATAAGTTCTTCCACCCTTTAAATTTTATTTTATTATAAATTTAACTACTTCATCAGGTGTATCCACTACAGCTATTGCACCACAGCCGAGAAGCTCTTCGCGTGTTCCAAAGCCATAGGTTACACCGAGAGTTTTGATTCCAAACTCACCGGCTCCATCAACATCATGATGACGGTCGCCAACCATAAGAATATTATCAGGGTTAGTTTCGCCACATACCTCAATGGCATATTTTACTACATCCTCTTTGGTATTTCGTACTCCGTCAGTTGTTGCCCCACAGATACCGTCAAAATATTCTGAAATTTCAAAAAGCTCCGCAATATCTTTAGCAAATATCTCAGGCTTCGAGGTAGCCATGTAAATTTTCCTGCCACTTTCCTTAATTTTCTTAAGCATATCTTTAATTCCATCATAAAGACGATTTTCTTTCCAGCCGATGGTAGAATAGCGCTCGCGATAAAATGCAATGGCTCTTTTAATATCTTCACCTTCAAAAAATTCCTTAAAGGATTCTGAAAGTGGAGGTCCAATAAAATGTCTTAGAGCAGATAAATCATCACAATCTGTCACTCCCATTTTCTTAAGACCATATTGAACTGACTTTGTAATTCCTTCTTCAGAATCGGTAAGCGTTCCATCTAAATCAAAAAATATCGTAGAATACATAAACTCTCCTTTAATCTAAAATATCTGAAAGGTTATTAAAAATGGCTCCTGCAACGTCAGGATGATTCATTGAATATATGTGAATATGATTAGTGCCATTTGCAATTAAATCAATAATCTGTTCTGTTGCGTAAGCAATTCCAGCCTGCTTCATAGCAGCATCATTATCAGCAAAACGATCAACAATGTTAAGAAACTTTGCCGGTACCAGATTACCGGAAAGTGAAACAATTCGTTTAATCTGTTTAGCATTAGTAACCGGCATAATTCCTGGAACTACAGGTACTTCAATACCTTTCTTAAGAACCTTATACATGAAATTGTAGAAAATATTGTTATCAAAAAACATCTGTGTAGTAAGATAATCACAGCCAGCTTCTACCTTTTGCTTTAGGTGGTCAATATCTTCGTTCATGGTATCAGCCTCTGGATGTCCTTCAGGATAGCAGGCACCTCCTATACAAAAATCTCCGGCCTCCTTGATTTCAGTAATCAGTTCAGAAGCATGATGATACTGATTTGGCAGAGGGAAATCAGCATTCTCAGGAATATCACCTCTAAGTGCTAGAATATTTTCAATATTTCTTTCTTTTAATTCCTTAATAACTGAAAGAACCTTTTCCTTGGTTGATGAAGCACAGGTAAGATGTGCTATTGCAGGAATACCACACTTATTGATTGTATCTGCAATTTCTACAGTATAGTCAGAGGTTCCACCTGTAGCACCATATGTGCAACTTAGATAAGCAGGCTTAATTGCTGCCATCTCCCTGACAATTTCCTTGTAATTATCAAGCTGTGAACCAAGCTTTGGTGGAAACATTTCACAAGAAATTGTAACTTTATCAGATTTTAAAATATCTATTACCTTCATAAAAATTCCTTTCCGCATTTACTGTTTATGTTTTGAACTTAATGTTACTTCATTACTCAGATTACACTATTATACATTAATATGGAGGGATAAACAATTAAAATTTTACTCCGTCATCCTCAATTTCCATGTTTACATATTACAAACTTTGTTTTACAATAATTTGGAACAATTAGGAGGTTTTTGTAATGCGAATTGTTGTAAAGGTAGGTACTTCCACACTGGCACACAGTACCGGAAGATTGAACATAAGAAAAGTAGAAAAGCTTTGCAAAATTTTAAGTGATATCAAGAATGCTGATAATGAAGTTATTCTTGTTTCCTCAGGAGCCATCGGAATGGGAGTCGGCAAGTTGAATTTAAAGGAACGTCCAGATGACATGCCCGGCAAACAGGCAGCGGCAGCAGTAGGACAGTGTGAGCTGATGTATACTTATGATAAGCTATTTTCAGAGTATCGCCATACGGTAGGCCAGATACTTTTAACTGCTGAAGATATCGACCATTTTGAGAGAAAGCACAATTTCCAGAATACTCTCTCAAGACTTCTTGAACTCGGAGCACTTCCTATCGTAAATGAAAATGATACAGTATCAACCGCAGAAATGGGAATAGGTGACAACGATACCCTCGCCTCAGTGGTTGCAGTCAGCTGCCATGCAGATCTTTTAATTCTGCTTTCAGACATAGACGGACTCTATACAAAGGATCCTCACAAAAATCCGGATGCAGAGCTTATCACAGACATTTATGAAATAACTGACCAGGTTCTGGCATTAGCAGGAGGAGCAGGCTCAAGTTTGGGAACAGGAGGAATGTCCACCAAGCTTTCAGCAGCAAAAAGAGCAATGAGCAATGGAATAGATATGGTAATTGCAAATGGTGACAGACCTGAGGACCTTTATGAAATTGTTGAAGGAAAGGATTGTGGAACCAGATTCCATGCCAGATAGGAGAAAATGTAACATGAAATACGGATTTATAGGTACAGGAAATATGGGCGGCACACTTGCCAGAGCAGTTGCAAAAAAAGTTGAAGCTTCCCAAATCGGATTATCAAACAGAACACAGGCAAAGGCAAATGCCTTGGCAGCTGAGCTTGGAGCTAATGCAGTTACTAACTGTGACATAGCAAAGCAGGCAGCTTTCATACTGTTAGGCGTTAAGCCACAGCTGATGGAAGGTTGTCTGGAAGAAATAAAAGGAGAATTAGAGAAAAGAACAGACCGTTTTGTTATCGTTACAATGGCAGCAGGCTTGTCAATTGCAAAAATAAGAGAGCTGGCAGGAGGAGACTATCCGGTCATAAGAATAATGCCTAATACCCCTGCTTCAATAGGACAGGGGGTAACGCTGCTTTGTAGTGAAGGCGTTTCACAAAAGGAAATTAACGAATTTAAATCAGATTTTGCAGCTACGGGAGTGATAGATGACATCGCTGAACAGCTGATGGATGCAGCCTGTGCAGTATCCGGTTGTGGTCCGGCTTTCGTTTATATGTGCATAGAAGCAATGGCAGATGGAGCAGTTCAATGTGGAATACCAAGAGCAAAGGCACTTCTCTATGCAGCTAAAACCTTTGAAGGCTCAGCCGCGCTGGTTCTTGAGTCAGGAACTCATCCAGGAGTACTAAAGGATGCCGTATGCTCACCTGGTGGTTCAACTATTGCCGGTGTACATGCTCTTGAGGCAGATGGTGTTCGCAATGCGTTTATGGATGCAGTTGTGGCAGCATTTAAAAGAACACGCGAGCTTGGATAGGAAAATATGGATATATTAAAATACTTAAATGAAAATCTAATTATTGCAGATGGCGCCTTTGGCACCTACTATTCTGCAAAATATAATACAGACGAAATACCTGAGAATGCAAATATAGACTACCCGGAGAGGGTTATTGAAATTCACAAAGAGTATATAGAAGCAGGAGCCACTCTTTTAAGAACAAATTCCTTCGCAGCTTATGATGAGTATACAGGTAGTGGACAGGCTGTTGAAATTGTAAGAAAATCTGTAGAACTTGCAAAAGCCGCTGTTTCACAGACTACTGAGAAAAAAATTCTCATAGCAGGTGATATAGGACCTGCCCCCTTTGACATGGCTGGTAAAAATCATGAGCTCTATTCAAAAATGGCCGATGTACTTTTAAAAGAAGGTGCAGATATTCTTATTTTTGAAACCTTCCCGGACATGGATGAGATATCTCAGGCTGTGAAGCTTATAAAGAAAAATCATCCTGATGCAGTTATTTTTGCTAATTTCGCAGTAAATCAGTATGGTACCAGCACTAACGGAAGGAATGCAAGCCGCCTTTTAGAGACTGCACTTTCAATGGAGGAGATTTCAGGTGCAGGCTTTAATTGCAACATGGGACCGGCTCACATGGCTGCACTCTATGAAAAACTGAAAGTAAAGACGGACAAGCTTCTGCTTGCTTTTCCTAATGCCGGCTATCCTAAGCGCGTAAGAGACAGAATTATTTATTCAGATAATCAGCAATATTTTGCTGAAAAGATGAAGAGCTTAGCCATAGAGGGAATTGACATCCTTGGAGGCTGCTGCGGAACTAAACCCGGTTACATAAAAGAGCTGACAGAGCTTAAGCTCAAAAAAAGTGCTTCTCGTCCTAAATCAATTGAAAAAGAAGCAGTAAAGACAAAGCCTATTGATAAGTCGTTTTTCTCTGAAAAGAAGGGCAAGCTTATTGCAGTAGAGTTGATACCGCCATTAAATGTAAATGATGAGTCAATAATTAAATCGGCTCATTATTTAAAGGAACATGGTGTTGACTGTCTTACCTTTCCTGATTCTCCATCAGGCCGCACTCGTGTAGATTCAGTCCTCATGGCAAAGAAAATTAAAGAGCTTACAGGCCTCAAGGTAGTGCCTCATCTGGCCTGCAGAGATAAAAATGCGATAGCAATGCGTTCTCAGATAATGGGAGCTTATATTAATGATATTTCAAATTTCCTGATTATTACCGGTGATCCCGTACCGGTTTCAGAAAGAGGTCAGATAAAAAATGTATTTAATTTTGATTCTACGGGGCTCATGGCAATAGCTGATGACATGAATCATGAGTTTTTTGAGTCTGCCCCAATGACTTATGGTGGAGCAATTAATCAGGGAAGAAGAAATATTCAGCCAGAGATAGAAAGAGTTAAGAAAAAGCTGTCGCGAGGGGCATCCTTCTTCTTTACACAACCGGTCTTTACAGCCGAGGATGCAGATAGGATACGTCTTATAAAAGAAGAAACAGGAGCGCGCATACTTTGTGGAATAATGCCACTGATAAGCAGAAAAAATGCATTATTTATGAAAAACGAAATTTCAGGCATAAACATCAGTGACGAAATAATAAATCAGTTTCCGGAAAATGCAACCAAAGCTGAAGGGGAAGCAGTAGGTGTCAGCATTGCCAAAAATTCTATTTTAATGACAGAGGATTTTGCAGACGGCTATTATTTTAGCTTTCCATTTAACCGAGTTTACCTTCTGGAGCAGATTCAGAAGGCATAGAGCAAAAATAATCAATCATAGCTTGATTCTCAAACAGCCTTTATGTTTGAAATTATCTTCAGTAGAAGCTTGTACATTTATTGATGTTTAAGAGCCTCACCTGCTAAGGTGAATGATTATTCTGGATAAGTTTAATAATATAATAAATAGAGGTAGTGACTTGGATAATAAAAAACAGGGAATACTATGTATTATAATGGCAGCGTTTTTCTTTGCACTTATGAATCTTTTTGTAAGACTCGCAGGAGATTTGCCATTTTATGAGAAATCCTTTTTTAGAAATCTGGTTGCCATAGCTGTTTCCTTTATAATGATAAAGGTTAGTGGTGAAGGCTTTAAAATTGGCGAAGGAAACGTTAAATTTCTTTTGTGCAGGGCAGTTGGTGGAACAATAGGAATCTTTTGTAACTTTTATGCAATTGATAAACTAGACATATCCGATGCTTCAATGCTTAACAAGCTTTCTCCTTTTTTCTCTATGATTTTTTCAATTTGGGTTTTAAAGGAAAAACCAAAGCTGAAGGATTGGATAATTATTGTGGTGGCCTTTGTAGGAGCCCTATTCGTCGTAAAGCCATCCTTCAATCTTGCCTGTTTTCCTGCAGTTATTGGATTTATCGGAGGACTCTCGGCAGGCTTTGCCTACACTTTTGTTAGAAGGCTTGGACAAAGAGGTGAGAGAGGAAGCATGGTAGTATTCTTTTTCTCAGTATTTTCAACAGTAATCACGATTCCATGTATGCTAATAGGAGGCTATGTACCAATGAGTAAATATCAGCTGGTTATGCTTTTACTTGCAGGTGCCTCAGCAACAGGAGGACAATATAGCATTACTGCAGCTTATCAAAAGGCACCGGCAAAGGAAATTTCAGTATTTGATTATTCACAGGTTGTATTTGCAGCAATCCTTGGATTTTTCTTCTTGGGACAGATGGCTGATAAATACAGCTATATCGGCTATATTATCATAATAGGAATGGCTATACTGAAATGGATTCTAAATATGAAAGAAGAATAGATAGGAGTGTGAATTATGGTAAATGAAGAACAGCTTAATGAACTTAGAAGCTTCTTTAAAGATGATAAATTTGCCACAGGCTGTGGCTGTGAACTCGTTGCAGCAGATGTACATTATGCAAAGGCTCAGATGAAGGTAGGACCGGAGCACAGAAATGCTTATGGCGGAGTAATGGGTGGAGCCATTTTTACATTGGCAGATTTTGCCTTTGCCGTAGCTTCAAATCAAAATGGAGAGAAAAATGTAGCTTCAGGAATGAGTGTTTCCTTTGTTGGCAATACCCAGGATGATTTACTGACAGCCGAGGCAGTATGTGTAAAAAATGGGAAAAAGACCTGCCTTTATAATATAGAAGTGCTTGATAGTAAGGGAAAACAGATTGCATATTTTCAGGCCACCGGCTTTCATTTGTGATTTTTGTGATTATATATGGTATATATAATCGCATATAAGCTGCTATTCCAATCAATACAATTAAGGCTTTTGCAATTTATGCAAAGGTCTTTTTATCAGAGATTAAGGCCTGACACAGGGATTCTCCTGAGTTCCTCATAGTTCAGTAGCTTGCGTAATCTGCAAAGTATTATGTGAAAATGAATCTGCAAATTTTATATTTGCGAATATAATTTTAAATTATAAGGTTTAATTATGAAATAGGTATAGATAACTAAAAACAAATAAATATTTGCAAAGAAAGCATTTGCGAATATTTTATTGAAATAATGTTGAAACCGTGATAGAATGTTCTTGAAAGGTGGTAAGGATAATGGAAAAAATATCAGCTTTAGAAAAGAAATACACCACGATAGAAGACAAGTTAAAAGAACAGACTACTTTCTATATGGAAGATGTACAATCAATATTTCCCGATATGAAAAAGTCATCCATTTACTGGAATCTGTCAAAGATGGTAGACGCTGGCTATTTAAAACGCGTGCGTACGGGAGTATATGCATTTAATGAATGGAAAGGCAAGACGAGAATTGTATTAACAGAAGATATAAAAAAAGTGCAGAAAGCTCTCGATGAATCAGGTTTTGAATACTTTATATCGGGATTGGATGTGTTACAAAGATTTATGCAGCATGTTCCTGAGCAATATCCAATGATTCTGTTTGTGGAAA
>CAZVBH010000075.1:0-11273 GCA_964625275.1 uncultured Lachnoclostridium sp. | reverse complement strand
CTTGAAGTACCTACAGAGAATTTTGGAAACAACTCTTAAGCAATTTCAGCTATTGTCTCTACTTCACAAAGTACATTCTTTGGAAGACTCTTTACTGCAACGCAGGAACGTGCAGGCTTTGATGTAAAGTACTTTGCATAAACTTCATTAAAGGCTGCAAAGTCTGCCATGTCTGCCAAGAAGCATACTGTCTTTACAACTTTATCAAGACCTGTTCCTGAAGCTTCAAGTACTGCCTTAAGATTTTTGCAAACCTGTTCAGCCTGTTCGGAAATATTTTCCCCCTTGATTGCTCCTGTTGACGGGTCAATAGGTATCTGGCCTGATGTAAATACAAGATTTCCTGCCTTTATTGCCTGTGAATAAGGTCCTATTGCTTCCGGTGCATTTGGTGTGTAAACTGGTGTTGCCATTTTTTATTCCTCCTAAATTTGCTTAATTTTATATTTGCCTCTTTATTTTCAGAAGCAGATTATCAGTTCGTTCTTTTTAGAATTAGACTGTCCTGTTTTTTAATAATCCCCAGATTCAGTCTTTTTAGCAGCATTTTCTGCCTGAATCAAAGCGGATATTGTTTCAGAAACAGCATTTTCTGAAGCCTCAGCCTCTGGCTGATTTTTCATCAGAATATCATACAGGCTGTCCTTGATGCCATCTTCTTTGGCTTTATTTTTATCAATTAAAATAATGCTCTTATCATTTATCTGAAAAACTATAAGGTTTTCAGTCTCATAAATTGCATCCATGTCATCAAAGGCTGTTACTACCTGTGAACCTTTTGCATTTTTATAGGTAAGACATTCATCATCAAGACTTATCTCTTCTTCTGCTCCTTCATTTATCGGGAACTTCTTTTTAAGTCCTATATTCCAAAGTGCTCTTGATAGCTTACACTGTAGTGGAACACAAAAGCAGGCAAATGCTACTACCAGATAACAGATATCCAAGGCCTTCATAGTTGTTGTAAATCCATTGTGAATGCCATTGTAGGTTACATAAATCATGCATACAAGTGCAAAGCAGCCACAAAGAAAGACAACCGGATCAAAGGCCTGACCTTTTCTCGTTGTGCTCTTAGAATGAAGAAAGGTTGCTTCTTCAATTTCGTCTTTAAGCTCATCCTTCCAAACTGATTCCAGCGTGAAGCCTGATTTTTCAGCTTCTGAGATTTCTTCTGATTCCGATGAATTTTCTTCCTCATTTTCTAATGCTTCCTCTGAGGTATTTGCTTCATCATTCTCCAAAGCTGCCTCTGAGGTATTTGCTTCATCATTCTCCAAAGCTGCTTCTGAGGTGTTTGCCTCATCATTCCCTAAAGCTGCCTCTGAGGTGTTTGACTCCTCATTATTCAAAGCTTCTTCATTCGTTAAATCTGTTTCATTATTCATCTTTAATTACCCCTTCCAATTGGTACATTGTTCCACCCGTTAGGAATTTATACATTATAAAAAGCTATCAGTTATCATTCCTTAGTATAATACTTTTTAAGAATTTTTTCAGCTTTTTTTCCATAAATTGCAAAACCTGTATCATTTGGTCTTACATTTTTTTCACTCACATGAGCTGACCAGTCCCACCAGAAAAAGCCTTCAAACCAGTCTGTGTTTTCAAAAACCTCGAGGCAGGAATCATAGAACATAGCCTGCTCATCCTCATCATAAGGCAAATGGTGCATCTGGAAATCCCATGGCTGACAGGCTGTTCCTCTTGCACTTCTGCAGCCTATTTCCATAAAAAGTACCGGCTTATTCCATTTTTCAGAGAATTTTTGCATTCTCTCTTTTACCTCTTTCCAGGATTCTACCATGTCCTCTCTGGTTAAATCCATTATAGGATTAAATGGATCCGGATGAGTATTGTCATTTTTCTTATGCATTCTGAAATAAGCGCTTGTGCCAAGATAATCAAGCTCATCATACCAGGTTGCTTCCATTTCATGGCCATGGTTGGTATTGTAGGTAAGTGGACCATTATAGGCTTTTCTTACCCTTGCAATAAGCTCACGCCAAAACTTATCCTGGCGTTCCATTCCCAACATCTCACAGCCAAGACAAAGCATCTCACAGCCTGTATACTCGGCGAGCTCTGCAAAATGAACCATGAAGCCGCCATATTCATAAAACCATTTAGCCCAGGAGCCAAAATCATCCCAGAAATTAATTTCAGCTCTCCAGGTTCCGTCCATACAGTTTATCATCGGCTTAAGGCAAACCTTGATACCAATGCTGTGAGCATATTCAATAAATTTTATAAGCTCAATATCTGTTACGTTTCTATTATAATTAAATCTTATCTCTTGGGCTCTTTTTGTCTCGACTCTTTGGTCAACACAAAGAGCTATCCACTGCGTTCCAGTCTCCTTCAATAAATCGAGAGAATGTTTAGCTGCCTCAGATTCAAGGTCACCCTTTTTTGTTCCAAAAGCAAAGCTAAAGCCTTTAACCTTAATATTTTCCATTCAAATACCCGTCAGTCCTGCGAAAGGTAGTGCTTAGCCTTTTTGCAGGTATACTGCGCTTCCTTTTTTATGATTGAGCAAAGCTTCATATATTCTTTTATATGTTCCTGACGCTTTTCTCTTTTGTACCTATATATTAAATTTTTTCTCATATATTTGAATGTTTCATCTTCACCTTTTTCTGCCAGCATGGTTAAAATATAACTTAGCTGTCTTGCCGTCCTTTCATCTATCAGATAGTGATCAGACGAATGAAGATAATATTCAAGCGGTGCCCTGTCTGTATAGGCATCCTTCATATAAATTTTGCTGGCTGCAATCCGGTCGCAGGCCATTTCTACTACATAATTAACAGGCATTTCAAGTCCTGCCATCTTTCCTCCATCACGTAAATCATAATCAATCCAGTATTCCATATGATGTTTGTTTCTTCCTTTATGATGGAGCCAGGCCTTACTTACTCCTGTAGCCTTACGCTCTGCATTATTGGGACTGCAATTTCCCTGATAATATTTTGCTCCACGCCAAAATTCCGTAGGTGAATATTTAGACAGGTCGTGAGTGAGTCCCTGTACATAGATGCCTGCCCTAAAGCAGTTCTTCATAACCTCAATTCGGTGCTCAGTAATTGTTGTAAAATGTCCTTTGATATCCATACATGTTATCCTCCACTAATGATAATATAACTCATTTTTTATCATTTGTGAACTGCTTTTATCAGGTAGGTTTTTCTAACGAGATTTACAATTGACTAACCGACACATTTAAGACTAAAATGCTTCAAAGCATTAAAGACTAATTAAATCATTTTGATTAAAATCAGGCTCTTTAGGAGTCACAGGGGGAACTGTTATGAATGTAAATACCGAGAAAAAAATTGTATATAAAACTTCACTGATAAGTATTATCATTAATGTAGTCTTGGTTATAATTAAGGCCATCGCAGGTATCGTTGGCAATTCCAAGGCTCTTATTTCTGATGCAATACATTCTCTTTCTGATGTTTTCAGCACAATAGTAGTTATGATTGGATTTGCTCTTTCTCGTAAGAAGGAGGATGAGGATCATCCTTACGGACATGAAAGAATTGAGTGCGTCGCTGCCGTAATTCTTGCTTCAATGCTTGCACTTACAGGTGGAATCTTAGGTTATAAAAGTCTTATCTCTCTTGCCAATGGAAACTATAATACCAATATCACTCCGGGACTTATAACTGTTTTGGCTGCTATTTTAAGTATTGCAGTTAAGGAAGGTATGTTCTGGTATACCAGACATTCAGCAAAAATAGTATCCTCTGATGCATTAATGGCAGATGCATGGCATCATCGTTCTGATGCTCTTTCATCTGTAGGCTCACTTGTGGGCGTCATACTTGCAAGAGGCGGTTACCCTGCTGCCGACTCTTTCGCCGGCATTATAATCTGCTTCTTCATTCTTAAAGCTGCCTATGATATATATGCCGATGCTTTTAGAAAGATGGTTGATCATGGCTGTGACCAGAAAACAGTAGCACAAATTTCAATGGAAATAGAAAAAATCCCCGGTGTATCGGGGATTCATACAATCAAAACAAGGATGTTTGGTTCAAAAACCTATGTTGACGTTGAGCTTTACGTGGACGGCAGCATGAGGCTTATTGATGCTCATGCCATTGCCGAAAAAGTTCATAAGCACATCGAACAGGTCTTTCCTGAAATCAAGCACTGCATGGTTCATGTTGACCCGCTTGAAGAAAAAGAGGAAGATGAGAAAATTAGTGATAATTAATTTTTTAGATATCACTACTATGATTTTTTTCTAAATGCATGATTCCATTTTGTAGTTACTGCATCAAGCTCACATTCAAGCAAACCTTTTGCGTCTTCGCTATAGGAATATTTAAGCGTGTAATAGCTCGATTTGCTGTTCAATACTTTACTAAAATCATATTCATTACCTGCTTCTCCGTCAAAGGTGCAAAGCAGGTTTTCATTTTCATCATAAACTTCAAGCTTAATGCTGCCTGCACTCAATTTGCCACTCACATTAAATGAAATGTTTTTAACAGGATAGCTAATCATTGTTTCATATGTACCCTCAGTAGTTTCAATTTCATCTTCAAAAGCAAATTCATACTCGCTTCCACCTGCATCACATTCTGATAATCCCCAAATGATTACAACTCCCACTAATACTAATGCCACCAAAATTGTTATTATTAATTTAATTTTATTTTTCATGCTAATACCTTTACCTCTCCATCTTCTATCTGTATAGACTTTTCAGCCATAGCTGCTATTTCCAGGTCATGCGTGACAACAACCAGTGTCCTTCCCTTTTCCTTCATTTTTTCAAAAAGCTCCATGATATCCTTTGTTGTATTTTTATCAAGCGCTCCCGTCGGTTCATCAGCAAGAATTAGATTGTTTCCAGTAACTAATGCTCTGGCAATTGCAACCCTTTGTTGCTGTCCACCCGAAGTATTTAAGGGAAAAGAATCCTTTAGATGAGCAAGTCCTACGAGTTCAAGCATTTCCATCACCTTAACTTTTCTCTCTTTGGCACTCATCCCACGTGCAATTAATGGAAGTTCTACATTTTCATAAAGAGTATAAGAATTTAAAAGTGAAAAATTCTGAAATATAAATGATATATGTTCTTTTCTAAACTTATTAAGCTTTGAAATATTTAACTCGTTTATCTTCTCACCATCGTAAATATATTCACCTTCACTTGGGGCATCCATGCATCCTAAAATATTTAGTAGTGTTGATTTGCCTGAACCACTTGTACCGACTATCGAAATATAATCTCCATCCCGTATAGTCAGATTAACATTTTTCAATGCTTTAGTTTCAACCCCTCCTGTCAAATATGTTTTGCTCAAATTTCTAAGTTCTATCATCATAAACCCCATTTCAATCAAAATTCTGTTTTTACCTTATTAAGTCTACCACTTTTTTACTGCGGATATATGCGCATGGCACTATTGTTGTTATTATCCAAGTTACTATGGCTAATACCAGCATATAAATGCTAGTTTGGCCTGTATGAACATTTTTATAAGCTTCATCATATAGTGATGCATATGCAATACCTGCCGAGTATGCCATTATAGTCGATATTGCCAGCCTCATAAATTGCATTAATCCTATGAATCCATATACATCTTGTGGCAAAATACCATTTGCATACCAGATACCAATTTTCTTTTTTTGAAGCAAAATACTAATCATAGATGCTGCGCTAGCTGTCAATACACATAAAAGAATCATAAAAATCAAAATTCTTCTATATATTTCCAATGCATCATCCCTGTCAGTCTCTACATTTGAAATTTCCTGTTTCAGAGTTACCATTGTAATACTTAATCCATTTTTTGAAGCTATATCTTCTATTTCATTAATAACCTTTTTGTCTCTAAACGTTATAAATGTCGAATTCATGGTATCAAGTGATAACGTATCACTTATAAGGCCGATATCCATAACAAAACAGTAATCAAGTGACTGCAATTCATCATAAGATATTTCTATTACTCCATGTTTTATCCAGGAACTGCCTTCCTCCATAAACCCAACAACTTCAAAAGTATATGAACCACTTGTAAGCAAATCTCCTATTTTTAAAATTGAAGAGAATGACTTACCTGCCAATATAGGTATATTATCTCCTTTATATTCATAAAGTGCAATTCCTGATGCATTTTCCAGGCGCATTATTTTGCTTATGTCTTCATTTATATATAAAATTTTTGAAGACGAAGAATCTACTGTACCTTCATACTCAGATACGGTCCTCTTTTCCATTATTTCAGCATATTCATCCGAATCACTAAACTGGTCAAAATAGATTTTGCTAAATGTAAACATAGATAGCGACTCTACTGACGAGCTTTGTTTAATTTCATTCAAAAAACCTGCTATATTTTCTTGCTTTTCAAATACCTCTTCTTCATCTGAAAATTCATATTGTATACGGTAAATATCTCCTAAATCTTTTATAAATACATTATAAAAATCGTTTAGTTCACCTGCCTGCTTCACAAATAATGTAACAATAATATCGAATATCATAAATGCAATAACTATCATCAGCGTAGACAGAAAATAATTTTTCTTAAAGTCTGATATTAAATCAGACATAAACAAAAACCGATGGTGAAGCTTCATAATACAGTACCCTCCTTCAATGCATCTACTACACTTTTTTTATTTAAATGCAATACAGGATATAACACACTCACCACACCGGTGATAATTATAAAAAAGGAAATAATTCCAAGGTTTATTGCTGAAATTTCCAATCTGATTCCAAAAATGCTTTTACCAAAGCTATTAAATGTAAACTGAACAATGAAGCACAATACTGCTGCTAATATTACAAGCTTCAATATCTGTAAAAACAAATCCCGAGCAATTCTTCCTTTGGAATATCCAAGCATCTGCTTAAGTGCCACTTCATATTCTCTCTTTTTTTCCCAAATATCAGAAGCCACTATACAATGAATCAAAGCGAAAATATAAATCAACAAATAAAGAATGATATGTATATATTTAGTTTCAAATCTTTCTGATGTAGATGATGAAATACTCATAAAACTTACATCCGAATCAATTGATTTCAATTTATCGTAGGTCTCCAAATATATATCGCGAGTGTTCTTCGAATTTGATTCAAATAAGATGCTCCAACATCCGGTATTTATAATAGATTTTTTTAATTCTTCAGTTATATTATTATACCACAAGATTATTTCCCCACTAAAAGCATCGCTGTCATTTGTTCCTGCTATTCCTATGACCCTATATTTTTCATTATTTATTAACATATCTTCACCCAGAGCAACATTCAGCTCTTCAGAAATATTTTTGCCAATTATACAAACTTCTTCTTTTATGCTGCCATCCGGATATTGTCCACTAATCAGAGGGGTAAGATATTCATCATTAGTCTGTAAATAAATATCAACTAATGTAGAAATAGAAAGTTCTGCCGTATCCAATGCGACATTATATTGACTCAATTTAACGTTACAATCATCAAAAGAAAGACTTAAGAATTTTTCAAAATCAGATATTCCTGATAATTCTGCTTCATATGTACTGTCATAATTATACTGTTGTGCATCATTTTTGTAATTAAAAATCTCGTCAAAAACAGAAATTGCAAAAAACAGGGCAACAAATGCAATACAGTATGCAAAAAGCATATATATATCCACAAACGGATATCTGAATATTTTTTTTATTTTTAATTTCATAAACCATCCCCCAATAAACCAGAGCTGCCCGAGACACCCCCTCAGTCACAGTATATCACATTTTTTTATTTAGCAATACATATTTTTATATAATCAAGCACTGCATGGTTAATGTTGACCCGCTTGAAGAGAAAGAAGAAGATGAGAAAATTAGCAACAGCTAATTTTTTAGATAATGAAAAAACCGTAGTAAAAACTACGGTTTTAACCAAGAGCACGAGACGGGATTCGAACCCGCGACCCTCGCCTTGGCAAGGCGATACTCCACCACTGAGCCACTCGTGCATATTTTCTGTTTGCGTTTCTTGCTTTGCTCAACGCAAAATATACTATACACTACGGCTTCTAATTTGTCAACATATTTTTTAATTTTTTTCAAGATATTTTTTTTAAATCTTTCAGTATTTTTTAACTTTCATATTTTTCTAAAAAGTTTTTAGAGTTACAGACACCCGGATTGTTGTAAGTTAGGCACAATGATTTCTATATGTTACAATTAAGATTACCCTTCGTGATCTCTCCTCTTTTTTACAGTTGGATAATGTGAATTGATATATTCATACCTAAAACATTCTTCGGTATGATCATTTATTATTCCACAGGCCTGTAAATGGGAATATAAAACCACTGGTCCCATATATTTAAAACCACGACGCTTCAAATCTTTGCTTATTATGTCCGAGAGTCCGTTTTTTGCCGGTATATCACCTTTTTGATGTCCCATATATAAAATTGTTTTCCCAGATGAATAATTCCATAAATAATTGTCAAATGAGCCAAATTCCTCTCTCACTTCAATAAAGTGCTTTGCATTATTTATTATGGCTTGCACCTTTTTTTCGGAGTTTATCATTCCGGGATATGCTAGGATTCTTTCAATATCTTTATCGGTATACTTTGCAATTTTTTCATAATCGAAGCCATCAAAACAGCTTCTAAAGATTTCTCGCTTTTCTATCATTAAATTCCAGCTCAAGCCACACTGCATTGCTTCCAGCATCAAATATTCAAACTGAACCTTATCATCATGAACCGGAATTCCCCACTCTTCATCATGGTAACAAATCATTTTTTCTGAACTATTTCCCCAATTACAACGCTTCATGTTCTCGCTCCTTGTAAAAATTATGACGTTAGTGCCAGACACCCGGGTCTCTTCTTGCAATTAAAGCTGAGTTACCTGCTCTGCAAAATTATAATCATGTGGTGTCTTAGCATCGGTCTTGTGACCTACTGCAAGTGCGATTTCAAATGAATAGCCTTCAGGGATTTCTAACTTTTCTGAAAAATACTTCTTTTTTTCACCATGTAATGCATCATAGATGCATCCAATGATTAAGGTACCAAGTCCGAGACTTTCTGCTGCCAAGGTCATATTCTGAACTGCTATTCCGGCATCTATATGACTCCACTTAAAGCCATCTTCTGCACTCAAAATTATAAGTACAGGTGCCTCGTAAAAGAAATTGTGAGGCTGCTCTCCCTGAGCACGTAAATTTCTTTTTTCTTCGTCAATTTCACGAAGAATTGGATTATCCCCTTTAAGCACAGTAAAATGAATTTCTTTGCGATTCATTCCAGTAGGCGCCATTAGTCCTGCTTCTAAAATAGTAGTCAGTTCAGCCTCTGACAGTTGTTCCAAGCTGTAGGCTCTTGCTGAGCTGCGCTTTTGAATTGTTTCTAATACCTGGTTGGTATCAAAATTAATTGTAGACATTTTTACTTTTTTCCTTTCTTTTCCAATAACTACTCCGTTGCTAATTTAGGGCTGGCCCATTCATTGGAATCCATGATTCAGAGTAGCTCTACGCTAACGACATTACCTCAGCTTCTATTTGGCGCAATTCATCATAGGAGAGCTGCGGAAGAAAGTCAGCAACATCATCGATTGATACACCCTTCGCAAGCATCTTTTTTGCTGCGGCCTTTGCTTCTTTTTTTGCTTCTTTTTTTGCTTCTTTTTTTGCTTCTTCTATTCCTGCATTTTTGCCTCTAGCTTCTATTCTATCTGACCATGCTATATAATCAACATCTCCCATTGTATCCACAACCTCCTTTACATCTTTATCTTTTTCCGATATATACTTTTCTAGATTATAAAAGGTATTCATCAGAAATTCTACTTCTGATGATTTTAGTATACCATTTTTTTCTAAGCTTTCCAACTGGGATTTCACTTCTTTATGAAATTTATACAGCTCATTTGCCATTTTTCTCTTGGTTTCTAATGAACAGTTTTTTATTTCATTCATTCTTTTATTGAGCTGAACCTGCTGAAATGGAATGAGAAAATAAAGCTCTGCCTTTATTAGATCCTCGACACTTCTAGCTGCTGAAATACAATCGAGCTCATAAGAGGTTACTTTTTGATCCGGCAGGTGAAGCACTACCTTTATTTTATCTTTTTTATTAGCTCCCGCTAAGAAAATAACAGCCTGCTCCGGCATGAATATCTCAATCATATACTTATCAGTACTTTCCTCCGATTGATTTGATGCTTCAGTTATTGCACTTATAGTTTCCTTTACAGCATACTCATACATTCTTATTGCCATATTGTCCTCTAAAAGCTGAAATTCAAGATGATACTTGCTGTCTTCTATCTGGAGTATCATATCCATAAAGGTTGAGCTTGTTTGTTCGTCGCCGACCTGTTCTCTATTTAAGTACTTTACCTCAGTTTCTTCACTATGATTCTTTTTGAACAGGAAGTTGATAGCCTTAACCATTAGCCTGGGGCAGGATTCACATACCCTCTTTACTTCCCTGTCATAGAAGCCGCCAAAATGGTAGCTTGGATTAACTTGATTTCTTTTTCGTTAATCGAATTTTGTTTCTCACTCATTTAACCAATCCCCCAATACTAATTCAACAGTATTATTTAAGCATGTGCCTTAGTTTTTGTTTGATTTGATTATACTATAGTTGAGCTATATTGCAAGTTTTAAATCTTGAAATAGTATACAAATTTTATAGGTGAAATTTATGCACTTTTCACTATATTAATCTTATTCTGCCTATTTGCCTTATTGTACATGTACTAAGCCACAGTTACGATTAATTATTTGTAATTTACAATTGTATCTCAGTCACATAATAAAAAAGATCCTTTGCCATAAAGCAAAAGACCTTTTATTTCTCAATCAAGTTCAAGAAATAAGCTGAGAAAGATTGCAATAGCATAATTTTATCATTGCGTGGTTGGTTTGGTTTATTAAAAGGCCTTTACCTTTGAGGGCAAAAGCCTTAAAACAAGCTTCGATTTTTGATAAAAAATTTTATAAAATTTTTAGAGTGACAAGTACCCGGGTTTCAAATGCTTGACACCTTTTATTAAGCTTTCTCAATTCCAAGCCACTGTCTTACCTGTTCAACAGGAAATTCAAGGAAGTCGGCTATGAACTCTGGAGAGTTTCCTTGCTGATAAAATTTAAACGCATTCTTTTTCTGGGCTTCTTCACGTCCTTCTGCACGGCCTTCTGCACGGCCTTCTTCACGTCCTTCTGCACGTCCTTCTTCACGGCCTTCTGCAAGTTCTTCTTCTATTTCATCTTTCATTAAATCTCTTAATGC
>CAZVBH010000074.1:0-11428 GCA_964625275.1 uncultured Lachnoclostridium sp. | reverse complement strand
TTCTCTCGCCACCTACATCACTATGAACTTTGATGGTCTGCGTGATGCCATTGTTGCAATGCTCAGTGGTCAGAGGATAAAAATAGATACCTTCAGCTACAACAATGATATGACCAGCTTTATGGATAAGGATGATGTTCTGACAGCTCTGATTCATCTTGGATATATAGCATTTGATAATGAAACTGAAGAAGGATATATTCCCAATTATGAGGTTCGTCAGATTTTTGAACGTTCCTTGAAAGCTACCGGCTGGGATGAAGTTATAAAGGCAGTAGATAATTCTGAGAGACTTCTTAAGCTTACCCTCGCAGGTGCTGAGATGGAAGTAGCTGAGTTAATTGATGAGTGCCACGCAGAAAATACCAGTATTTTAAAGTACAATGATGAAAATTCTTTAGCCAGCTGTATTGCACTCGCTTACTATACTGCAAGAAAGGATTATACAATCATTCGTGAGCTTCCTTCGGGATATGGATTTGCAGACATGGTTTTTGTACCAAAGCCCGGAGTAGAGAAGCCTGCCATGATTGTAGAACTTAAGTGGAATAAAAAGGCTGAGACTGCAATCGACCAGATTAAAAATAATAAATATTTAAAAGCCTTAGATGGTTATAAGGGTGAGATTCTGCTTGTGGGAATCAGCTATGAAAAAGATGGAGCTGAAGCTAAGAAGCACAGATGCTTGATAGAGCATATAAAATAATTTAACCTTATCTGAAAAGTCCCCCGCTTCTTAAGCGGGGGTATGTTACCCCTAAAAGTCTAGCTTTTGGGGTAACATGACTTTTCAGCATCAGTAGGAGGCTGGACTCCTACTGATGGGCCACGAAGTGGCTTTAAGGTTATGAGCAAGTAGCGGAGCGTACCCGGAACATATGCATTTTTAAGGTGTAATACTACGCATGATGGAACTGTAGGTACAGTAACAAGTCATGCAAAAACATCATTATAATATCATACAAGTTTGCATGAGTATAAAATATATTAGAGGAGAAGATGTCCAGTTTTCATATGAGTATTTTGTATAAAAAGTGCAAGGTTATAATTCTTGTACTTCTTTGTGGAGGGATTGTTAGTGCCTGCGCAGATAATCAGTCAAAAGAGACGTTGACAGATGCAGATAAGAGTAATTATGCCAGTTATTCTGTTTATTCGCAAACAATTACAAAAGATGGCTTTTTTAAGATTAGTAATGGAATGTTAGGCTTTACAGATGCTGCAACAGATGAATCGGTATATGTTTGCAGTAAAACTAATTGTACTCATGAACCTTATGATTCGGTTACGAATCCAGAACCTACGTGTGAAGCATATGTACCGGAAATGATTGAACGAATAGCGGTAGGAAATAATAAAATCTATCTTTTTGGTTACCTTGATAATGAATCTGAAATGTCAACCCATACTTATGTCTATGAAGAAAATATGAATGGTTCTGACAGAAAGAAAATTTGTGATATAGATTTACACTATTCGTATATACTACATTCTTATAGCGATGGAAATTATCTCGCCTTTGACTATATGCTGACTGAGGATGCGGATGGCAATGAGTATGATATGAGAAAGGCGGGCTATTGTATAGTCGATTTGAGTGATAATTCTTATACACTTCATACCCTTGAAAATGCATACGGTGTAAATCTTCGAGAAATCAGCAATGGTGTTTTATATGCAGAGGTTTTAAAACTTGATAGTGAATTCGATTTGGATACATTTAACAGCCTCTATGAAGAAAATCAGGGGGATGCATTAGATTATGAAGATGAATATTTTAAGGAATATGCCTATTCCCTAGATTTATCTAATAATGAAGAAAGCTTTTATGAGCTTAATGACGGTGATTTTATTATTAGCGGTGGGTATGTTTATTGTCTAAACTCAGAACATGACCTAGAGAAGATTAATTTGAGTAAAGGTACTGTAGAAAATACTTATAAGCTTAATAATATAACTGATGAAGAGTACTTTGTACCGAAAGCTGTTGTTGGAAATAAAATTGTTGTCGGTAAGTATTTATCTGAGAGTGATCAGATGGAATGGAACATTATAGATTCTGAAAGTGGAAAAGTTGAGAAAACCGGTAAAGGCACAATTATCATTGACTGGTTTGATGATAAATATATTTATGAAAATATTATTCTTGACGAGCCAACGGAGTTTAATGGCAATTCTTCCAAGGATATCAGAAAAACGTTAGAAGAATTTGAATCGGAGCTGAGCCAAGCAGATAATTAGGCTGATTATCTAAAGTGTCGTAAAACCCCTTGCTTTAGCTATGGGAGTGTCAAGAGAGGGCATACATATGACTATGAAAGTGAATTTAAAAAATAAAGTGAAGCTTTTCATGTTTTGTATAGCTTTATTGTCGATTGCGACGACATCATGCAATAATAAGAGTGAGGAAGTAAATTCTAAAACTGATGATGTTAGTGGTTTGACCTCATCAGTTAATAGTAATGAAGGTAATGCTGATGATAGTGCCGATGATAATAGTATTGGGGAGGAGACTCCGTTAGAATGCTATTATGAACATGGGCATGCTTTTTCTCGCCTTGGACTTTATGAAATAACAGATGATATGAGAATATGTTATACCAACATGCAGACAGGTTCGTTTGAATATATTGGTGATGAAGCAGCCCTGTGTAATCCTTTTGGACTGACAGTAGATAATAATTATATTTTTTACTATGGCTGGAGGGAGGATGCTGAAGGTCTGTGCATTTATAGAGAAGATCTTGATGGAAATAATCCTGAACTTATAGCAAGTCTTAATGAAATTTCTGAAGAAAACACAATCTTGAAATCCGCAGTATCTGATGAAGCTTATGTAGTCATATGCTACCAGCTTACTAACGACAAAGACTCTAATGATTATAATGATATAAATGATGCGGGTATTATTATTCTGGACAAATCTGATTGTAGCGTAAGACTTCAAAGCATTGAGGATGCCTATGATATACAAAAACCAGTCTTAGGTGATGATAGACTTACCTTTCAAAGGACCTGCTACCAGATTGTTGAAAACACGACTTCCTTGGACGTATGCGTTTTTGATTTTAAAACAAATGAGGTGAACCAAAAAGCAGAGTATACTTCATCTGATGTTCTAGTAAGCGATGGTGAAATCTATTATACTGATGAATCTAATGAAGAAAATCATTATATATTTAGTCTAAGCTTCGATAACAATGATAATATGTCTTGGGATATTAATAAGGATTTATTGGGCGAATACTACTATCCAAAGGCTATAATCGATAACAAAATAATTATTGCAAGATATTTAAAATCTCAGGACAGTTACATGTGGAAATATATAGATGCTTCTACCGGAGATGTTTATGATTTGGGAATTGATAACTTAAATATATGCTTTAATGATGGAACTTATCTTTATGGTTATACACAGGAGGGCGAGCTTTTTCAAAGAAGTATAGACATGCTTTGTGCTTATGATATAACTATGGGTGGTCTTTACGAAGATGTCTCTAGCAATACTACAATGTATGATGAGTCAACTGTAGTGTTAGGAATTTTATGCTATGCCTATATGGGAGACAGTTATTATCAAGACATGACTGATGAGCTTAATGAATATTTGGAATTACTGAACTGTGATTATAAAATAGCAATCAAAGGAATTTCCATAACATCCTGGGAAGATTCGGGGCTTAGTTTTGCTGAATATTGCGAGAAATATTATTCTGATGTTGATATATTACAGGTTGTATCTTTTTCGGAGGATAATAATGTGACTTATGATATTCTTGAAGAAGATATTTATCTGAAGCTTGATGATTATCTTGAAACAGAACAAGGTAAGGAGCTATACCTGACCATTCCGGAAAATAAGTGGGCTGAGGTTGAAGTGAATGGAAGTATATATTCTGTTCCTAATACATATTTTGATGATTCGGGTGTATATTTTGCATTTAATCCGGATTATATTGATGCGAAAGATTTAGAAAATTTTGATGGAACCTTAGACGGTATTAAAGATATCTTAAATAATACTAATGTAAAGGGACTTGACGATACAGTTTTGTTGTATAGCGGAACAGATATTTTAAATATATATGGCGGACATTTACGATATGGACTTTATTTTGATGATATTACCGGTGAAATATCAATTTGGAGCAGTTCTTTAAAAATCAAGAAAGTTTTTGAGGAATTAAATGAATTATATGATTTAGGATATATAAGCAATTCAGCAACCATGTCTAGTACGATTTCCAGCGATGATGGGGATTATCCAACTATTCTGGAGGATGCCCTAAAAAGTGGTGAATATGCAGTATGTATTGGATATGGACGGGATATTTCAGAGTATCTTGAAAATGCAATTATATACAGATGTGACAGCTACACTTATAATAAATTGGGCTATTCAATGGGAATTTATTCACAAACGGATAATGAAAGTGCTGCCTGTGATTTCCTTAATAAGATGTATTGCGATGAAACCTTAGTAAATCTGTTGAATTATGGAGCTGCATATTCTATTGATACAAAGACTTTTAGTGGTGATACAAGTAATCTTGAAAGAGATTCAATGATTAATGGCTTGAATTTTGGAAACTGGTTGTTCGCAAAGGATTCTAATAGTGACGATAAAGATTACAGAAGGAAATTTTATGATGAGTTATCAGGAAGTATCAAAAATGGAAAATTTCTTGGCTTTGAAATAGATACGACCGGATATAAATCTATTATTGATATGTTAAATGAGTCCTGTTCAGACAATATTGATTTATGGAAAAGTGACAATTTTGAAGAAGAGTGGGAGAAGATAAGTAAAGAGAACGAAAGCGAAGAAGCATTAAATTACCTAAATGATATATCCACTCAAGTTTTGAAGTACATTAACGAGAGTGAGGAATGAAGATGATTTTTAGTGACCATTTGCAGGCTTGGAATAAAAGATATGTAGTTCTGCTTTTTGTCGTTACGGTAAGCCTGAATATTTACCTTTTATTCCAAGAAGAAAATAATATTAATTGGTGGGAATCTGCAACGGTTTCTGAATATAATTCTATTTATCAGGAACTTGAAGCTGTTAAAAATGAGGATTGCGTTGCTTATCTGGAGGAAAAGCAGAGCCTTCTTAGCGAGGACGATTACGTTCTAAACATTGCATATACAACCGTTATAAATGAGTTGCGATATGTTGGTAAATATGATGACTATTATCAGTCTCTGGTCAGCGAACAGGAATTAAAAGAAAGAATATCAATTTTTGCAAATCAGACAGCTTATGAAAAAGCTGATGTAAATAAAACCCTTGCAAAATTAAAGCCATTGGCTGAGAAAGGAACAATTGTTACTGCAAATCCGTCGCGAGGAGTAAAAATGATTTTGGAAACAAGGCAGACAGACATTTTTGCATTGTTTCTTATTATACTTTTTTGCCTTTCACTATATTATTATGAGCGTGAGAATGGAGCTCAGTCATTATTTTTTACCTGTAGGAGCGGCAGAAGTAAATACATATTGTCTAAGATTGCCACCTTGGCAATTCTTACCATAGAGGTAGAAGCTGCTTTGTATGGTGGAAATGCAATTGCTGCTATAAAGCTATATGGTCTTGGAGATTTATCAAGAAGTATTCAGTCTGTTAATGGCTACATCAGCTGTGGCTTAGGAACTAATGTGGGAGAGATGCTTCTTCTTTATCTTGTCTTAAAGTATCTGTCATATTTCATAATAGCTTTAGTTACTTTCCTTTTAATGATTTATTTTAAAAAAATGGTAAGCTTTGTTGCTGCCTGTATAATATTCTTTGGCGGCAATTATCTTCTTTTTACCAAAATATCTGAAAACAGCTGGCTGTTAGTATTAAAGGATTTGAATTATGTTTCATTCATGCGAGTTGACAGAATTTTATCAGAATACAGAAATTTAAATATAGGTGGCACACCGGTATCATACATAAGAATATATTTAATTGCTTTGTGCCTTAATCTTATCATACTTCCTGTCTGGATTGTTTTTGCTTATAAGAACGTGCATTTTCGCAACAATGTCTTTGCAATTCGTTTGAATCCTAAAAAATGGTTCAAAAAAGCTTTGCAACGTGGAAGCAATAAGTGCATTTCCATACATGGATACAGTATGTTCATGCAGGAGCTTAAGAAAATTCTTTTATATAATCATACCGGAATATTAATTATTATTGCAGCTGTAATCATTGTTTATACAGAACCGGCAATAACAACCATATACGCTAATGAGGATGATATTTACTATAAGCAGTATATTGATGAGATACAGGGAGAATATTCTGATGAGAAATCAGCTGGGATAGATAAACAGCTTGAAGAATTTGAGGAACTTGAAGAAGCATATGCCTCAGATTTGGCAGCGGCGACAGATGATACAGAAAAAAATGCAATAATAATTTATTATGAGAAAAAATTAAGAGGTGAGAACGCAGCTTATTTGTTACAGAGTCATTCTGAACATCTTGAAGAAATATCAGACGGTGGCTTTTTTTACAGCAGAGGTTATGAAAAGCTTACGGGTGGAGATATTGCAGGAAGTGATGACCAGTCGCATGCAGTCAGACTTGTGATAATATTGCTGTTACTTTTGTTTGGAGTTTATTCCCTGGATTACAGTAATAATGTTATGGGGCTCGTGAAGAGTACCATAAAAGGAAGAAAACCATTTAATGTAAGTAAGTATTTAATAGGTCTGATTTTAGTTACAATAACTTATTTTGAAATTTATGGACTATGGTTTTATAAGATATTCCATACCTATGGAGTCTATGGAAGCTCCTTTTCAGTATGCAGCATGGAGCATATTTCGGAGAAGTTTGCCCAAATGACAGTTCTTCAATATTTAATTATGATAAGTATTATTCGTTATTTGGGCTGCATTATAATTATGCTTGTTATGTTTTGGCTTCAAAGAAAAATGAAAAATCCTATGGCAGCTTTGATTATATGTATCTTTGTTTTTCTGATGCCACTATTGCTGTATTCCAGTGGAATTTCAATTATGAAATATGTAGGGATTACGCCATTCTTGCTGGGAAATCTTTAGAAAAGAGGAAATAATCAATGGAAATGGAGATTAAAAATTTACGAAAAGCTTATGGAGATGTAGTGGCTCTTGATGATTTAAGCATTAATCTGACTGATGGAATTTATGCATTGCTAGGACCTAATGGAGCCGGAAAGAGTACACTTATAAATATTCTGACTGACAATATCAAAAGAACTTCAGGCACAATTTTATGGAACGGAGAGGATATACTGAAAATGGGCGAGCATTATCGCAGCCTGATTGGTTACATGCCTCAACAACAGGGAATGTATGACGATTACAGGGTTAAGGATTTTCTTGTATATATGGCATGTCTGAAGGGTATTGAAAAAAGAATTGCCAAGGAGCAGATAGATGAATATTTGAATAAATTTCACCTTTACGATAAAAAGAATAAGAAGATAAAAGAGCTCTCAGGAGGAATGAAGCAAAGGTGCTTATTGGTTCAGGCCTTACTAGGAGATCCTAAGCTTTTAATTTTGGATGAACCGACGGCGGGACTGGATCCGAGTGAAAGAATTAATTTACGTAACATAATTTCAGATTGCTCTGAAGGACGAATAGTGATTTTTGCAACTCACGTAGTCAGTGATGTTGACTATATAGCAAAAGAAGTGATTATAATAAAAAAAGGACAACTAGCAATTAAGGGCGATATGTCAGAAGTGATTTCCACCGTAGAAGGAAAGGTGGGAGAAATTCTGGCACTAAGAGAGGATGAAGAAGCAATAAGAGCTAAATACCTTGTAGAAAATATTATGCGAATAGCTGATGGAATAAAGGTAAGGGTGGTGGGAGACAAAATACCACAGGAATATCTGGTTAAAAAAGATAATTTAAACTTAGAGGACGTATATCTTTTTTATACAAGATAAGGATTTTCTTATTTACATTCAGTTGTAGAATTGTTAAAATAACTGAAAGGCTAAAGATTGAAATCTATAGGAGATTTTTAAAGATGAGAAAAACTAAAATTATTTGTACACTTGGACCATCAACTGATAAAGAAGGTATATTGCGTGAGCTTATGCTTTCAGGAATGAATGTGGCAAGAATGAATTTTTCACATGGCTCTTATGAAGAGCATGGAAAAAGACTTGAGCAGGTTAAGAAAATCAGAAGTGAGCTTGGACTCCCTATTGCAATTCTTCTTGATACCAAGGGACCGGAAATTCGCCTTAAAGAATTTGAAAAAGGAAGAGTACAGTTGAAGAAGGGACAAAAGTTTACCCTTACTACTGCTGAAATTTTGGGCGATGAATCAAGAGTTTCTATTTCATATAAGAATCTCTATCAGGATGTCAGGAAGGGTACGCATGTTTTAATTGACGACGGACTCATTGAGATGATAGTTGACGATGTTTGCATACATGAAGAAGGTGAAGTCTGCTCTCATGATATCGTATGTACTGTTTTAAATGGTGGACCGGTTTCTAATAAGAAGGGTGTAAATGTACCTAATGTTGAGCTGTCGATGCCATATCTAAGTGAGAAGGATATGGAGGATATTAAATTTGGAATTGAAAATGATGTTGATTTCATTGCGGCTTCTTTTGTAAGAACCGCTGAGGACGTAAAGCAGCTTAGATATTTTATAGAATTCAATGGCTGCAGAAGCATTAAAATTATTGCAAAGATTGAAAATGCTCAGGGCGTTGCAAATATTGATGAGATAATTGATGCCGCTGACGGGATTATGGTAGCTAGAGGTGATATGGGCGTAGAAATTCCGGGCGAAGACGTTCCTGTAATTCAGAAGATGATTATCAAAAAGGTTTATAAGGCAGGAAAGCAGGTAATTACTGCTACACAGATGCTTGATTCCATGATGAAGCATCCAAGACCTACCAGAGCTGAGACTACGGATGTTGCTAATGCAATTTATGATGGAACAAGTGCAATCATGCTTTCAGGTGAGACGGCAGCGGGTGATTATCCTGTTGAGTCCGTAAGGACAATGGTGCGCATAGCTGAGAGAACAGAAGCTGATATTGACTATCACAAGAGATTTAACCAGATTGACCGTCAGGCAAATCCTAACATAACAGATGCTATTTCTCATGCAACCTGTACAACTGCGATGGATTTGGGCGCAAAGGCGATTGTAACCGTTACAAAGTCAGGAAGTACAGCAAGAATGATTTCAAAATATCGTTCTTCCGTTGATGTTATTTGTGGAACGACAGATGAAAAGGTTTGCCGCCAATTAAATATGTCATGGGGTGTTAATCCTTTCGTACTCGATGAAATGACGGAGGTTTTTGAACTCTTTGCCCATGCAATATCTAAAGCAAAGGAATTGGGTTATCTTGAGAAAGGCGATATCGCAGTTATAACTGCCGGAGTACCACTTGGACACGCCGGTACTACTAATATGATTAAAATTCAGGAAGTAGAGTAAGCTGCAGCATTATTAAAAATTTAGTTACTTCTAAAGGAACTTTGAAAGCTAAGGAGGCAAAATGATTACACCTGGAGCAATAGGAAAACTAAAGGAAGGTATAAATACCTTTAATTATAATCATCCACGCGTTCAGCCATTTTTGGCTGCAGTAGCTGCAAGGGGAATTACAGAGGGCTCTGTCATAGAGCTTACGGTTAAATCTCCTGATGGAGAAGCAATGACGTCTAATATCAAGGTCAATCAGTCTGATCTTGAACTCATTGAACTTTTAAAAAGTATAAAATAGGTTGATGAGCCACGAAGTGGCATTAAGGTTATGAGCAGTAGCGAAGCAGAACTGGAAAATTCGCTTTGGCTCATTAATTATTATGAAATCAAAGGAATCGCAATTTAAGTCTAGGAGGTCGGTTGCTCCACTCATTGTCTCAGGATAGTGGGTGGAGCAACCTATTAAATTTATGAAAATCGATATGGAAAAAGTTACTGCAGTAGTCAGAGAGGCGGCTAAAATATTTGCAGATAAGGATGCAGCCTCAAACGTTGAGAAAAAAGGACGTGCAGATTTTGTAACTAAAGTTGATTTTGAGGTTCAGCAGTTTATTCAGAAAAAGCTTTATGAAATTTATCCAAAGGTACAGTTTATGGGTGAAGAAAAGGATAATTCAGACATAGATAAAAGTGGTCAGTTTTGGATACTTGATCCGGTTGATGGAACAACAAATCTAATACATGATTATGGTCAAAGTGCGATTTCACTTGCAATGTTTGATAATCATGAGCCTGCGGTGGGCATTGTTTACAATCCTTACAGAGACGAAATGTTTACGGCAATTAAGGGTGAAGGTGCATATCTCAATGGGAAAAGAATTTATGCAGCAACGACAGACTGCATCAGCAACAGTCTTGTATCAATAGGAACCTCGCCTTATTACAAGGAAGTGGCAGAAGAAATGTTCCCTGTTTTCAAAGCAGTTTACGGAGAAAGCCTTGATATCAGAAGATCAGGCTCGGCAGCAATTGACCTTTCAAGTGTGGCTTGTGGACGAATTGACCTTTATTTTGAAAAGAAGCTGAAGATTTGGGACTATGCGGCAGGAATGCTTTTGGTAAGAGAAGCCGGTGGAGTGGTAGTTAATTTTGACGGTAGAGATGCCGGTGACGACTATATGGCTGATATAGCAGCAGGAAGTCAGAAAGTAGTTGATGAGCTTTTAGAAAAGTATTTATAATTTGTGATATTCATTTGGCACCGGTAGTACCCGGTGCCATTTTTGAAAATTCAGCTGAAAGAAAGATAGTGACTGACCTTAGTACAGATAAAAAAGATAAGGATCAAGGCGGATATTCCGGGTATGCTTCGCTACTTGCTCATAACCTTAAAGCCACTTCAGATAAGGTTAAAATGGATATTCGCAATTCGCTTCGCTACTTGCTCATAACCTTAAGGCCACTTCGTGGCCCATCAGTAGGAGTCCAGCCTCCTACTGATGCTGAAAAGTCCCCCACTTAAGAAGCGAGGACTTTTCAGATAAGGTTAAATTATTTTATATGCTCTATCACACATCTGTGCTTCTTAGCTTCAGCTCCATCTTTTTCATAGCTGATTCCCACAAGCAGAATCTCACCCTTATAACCATCTAAGGCTTTTAAATATTTATTATTTTTAATCTGGTCGATTGCAGTCTCAGCCTTCTTATTCCATTTGAGTTCTACAATCATGGCAGGCTTCTCTACTCCTGACTTTGGTACAAAGACCATGTCAGCAAATCCATATCCCGAAGGAAGCTCCCGAATGATTGTATAATCCTTCCTTGCAGTATAGTAAGCGAGTGCAATACAGCTAGCTAAAGAATTTTCATCATTGTACTTTAAAATACTGGTATTTTCTGCGTGGCACTCATCAATTAACTCAGCTACTTCCATCTCAGCACCTGCAAGCGTAAGCTTAAGAAGTCTCTC
>CAZVBH010000073.1:0-11663 GCA_964625275.1 uncultured Lachnoclostridium sp. | reverse complement strand
CTCATATGGTAATTATATGTATGATGTGTTACACTTCTCTTGTGGTTAGCTGAAACTAACTCGGTGAGAACTGTGATATTGAGGAATGCCAGACCTTATGGCAAAAGGCATTCCTTATTTTATCACGATGGGTTAGTGTCAACTAACTAAAGAAAAGGAAGGAGAAAGGAATGAGCGTTGTAATAATAGGCGGAAATGAGTGCATGGTCTGTCAATATGAAAAAATATGTAAAAAACACGGCTGCAAGGCGAAGGTCTTTGTGAAAGGAAAAAACGGACTGAAAAAGAAAATCGGGAATCCGGATCTCATCGTTCTTTTTACGAATACGGTTTCTCATTCCATGGTTATCAGTGCGGTAAATGAGGCAAAACGTGCAAATGCAAAAATTGCCCGGACACATTCCAGCAGCAGCGCGGCGCTTGAGGGTGTATTAGAGTCATATTTGAGGAGTTAAAGATGAGTCAGGAAACATGGGAGATTGTGACAAATAAAGAAATAGATGGAATCGAAATGCAGCTGGCGTTACAATGCGCACCGCTTATTATGGGACTTAAGATTTCAAATCTGCTGAATATAAGCCGCGAAGATTTCATCCCGATGCAGGAAATCGTGAGGGACAGCCATCTTTCGTGGTATCTGTTTTTGGAAACGGAAGAAAAGCTGACAGTGCTTCTTTATCAAAGGGAGAGCATGGAAAACTATCTGAGGCAGCCGGAAGTGGCGGGATTGCTTGAAAAGATGGGATACCAAAGCCTGTTTTCAGAGGATATCCTTGAGACATTTGGTGAGCGTTATCGGCGGTATATGAAGACAAAAAGAGAGTTTCCGCATGAAATGGGATTACTCCTCGGCTATCCGGTGGAGGATGTTGAAGGATTTATTAATAACCGGGGAAACCATTCCCTGTATGCGGGATATTGGAAAGTATATGCGAACAAAGAGAGAAAGCTTAAATTATTTGAAAGCTTTGAAAACGCAAAGGAAAGTCTGATACAGCTTCTATCCTGCGGCATCAGCATGGCATCGATTATGGATGTCTACTGTAACTGCGCAGAGTCGAATGCTGTACAAATAAATTATTAAATTTATACCTGTATATCAGGTGGAAAGGAAAGAAAAATGGATAAGATTCAGGTTGTTTACTGGTCACAGGGAGGAAACACTCAGGCGATGGCGGAGGCTGTCGGACAGGGAATCAAGGACGCCGGAAAAGAGGCGGAGGTAGTCTTTGTAAGCTCTGCTTCCATGGATGAGTTAAAGTCGGCAAAAGCGTTTGCGCTCGGCTGCCCGGCTATGGGTGCAGAGGTTCTCGAGGAGAGCGAGATGGAGCCGTTTGTAATGGAGGTAGAAGGATTTGCGTCCGGAAAGACGATAGCCCTGTTCGGTTCCTATGGATGGGGAGACGGACAGTGGATGCGCGACTGGGTAGACCGTATGAATGCGGCAGGCGCAAATGTTTTAAACGGAGAGGGACTCATTTGCCAGGAGGAACCGGGAGACGATGCGCTGGTAGAATGTGTGGCACTCGGAAAGCAGCTTGCTGGGATTTAACCTTATCTGAAGTGGCTTTAAGGTTATGAGCAAGCAGCGAAGCGGACTTGGAATATCCGCTTTGATTTATAAAATTTAGGAGATGTTGTAAAAGAGACCTGCATATCATGCCGTTTATGATATGCAGGTCTTTTTTTCAGTGTAAACTGTACCTTAATTCAATTCAAGCGAAGCCAGAATTTCCTTTAAAATCTTAGTCGATTCTTGTAGACTGGCAATTTCTTCATCACTCATAACAATAGGTATCTGATTTTCGATTCCACTACTGCCTACGACACAAGGCTTGGACAAAATTATATCTTCTATTCCGTGTTCACCGTGCATAGTGGTAGATATAGGGAGAATTGTCTAATGTTTGTTCGATATAGTTGAAATACAATAAAAAACATAGTATAATAATGGTATAGTTGAGCTATAAAAGGGAGGTAAAATATGCCACAAATAATTCCGATTAAAGACTTAAAGAATACGTCAGAGATTTCAGAGCTATGTCATAAGAGCAATGAACCGGTCTATATTACAAAAAACGGATACGGCGATATGGTAATTATGAGCATGGATATATATGAGAAATCTATAAGGCAATTAAATGTTTACAGGGAGTTAGAAATCTCAGAAAGGCAGATTCAGGAAGGGAAAACTTTAGACGCAAGAACGTCTTTAGCATCCATGAGGGAACGATATGGATTATAAACTGATTATTACGGAACGGGCTGAGGAACTATTGGATAAACTTGTATATTATCTTCTCTATAACATTAGGAATGAACAGGCGGCGATACACTTACTTGATTCCGTAGATGAGATATACGACCGAATGGAAGAAAATCCTTTTCAGTTTCCTGAATGCCGAGATATTTATCTTTCACATTTGGGATACAGGGAAGCTGTGTTAGCAGATATGAAGTATCTTGTGATTTTTAAGGTTGAAGAGGCAACGATATATGTGTTGGGAGTTTTTCATGAGCTAGAGAGTTTTCAAGATAAGCTATGAGCATTTTTATAAGATAGTGTCAAATTAGCGATAATGGGAACTTGAGTACATGGCTACTTGTAGCTGGCATTGAATTGATTGCTATATTTTTTTAGCATTTATAGGGTGCTTGAAATTCAAAAGTTCGAGATTATGATAATAAAGTAAAAGAAAAAATACTCCTAAAGCTTAATAGGAATTAAAGAAGAGCAGAGTTGATATCTGCTCTTTATTTTTTGTAAATAGGACATATAAATATGAGAAAAACTAACGATGTGAACAAGTCTTACAGTGAAAAATGGAATAAAAAATACTTGTTATAGGAAAAAACTATAACCAATTATAGCTTTTTGGGATAAGGCAAAAAGCAGAAAACCTATTGACAAAGTAGGGTATAAATGTTAACATGCTAACAACACAGAGATAAGTGGTAAAGAGGATGGCTTGTCTTGATTTGGTATTTGATGCGAAGGAGATTAATATGAAAAAAATTTGGGTCAAAAGATTTATTCTTGTTTTAGCTGTTACAATTTTTCTTGCTGGCTTTAAGTGTAAAATTTTATATGGCAATACAGTTTCGATAACTTCAATAAATCCTGAAGATTTTAAAGGCAATGGGAATGGTGCGTCAACTCTAAGTGATTTTCAAGAAACATTAAAAAAAGCGTATTCTAATTCGAGCAATAGTACATATATAGGGAATGCTAGTGTTTCATCAACTTACAATTCATTAGGTATAACGAGTGAAAATATTTCGCAAACAACCTTTAACAACAAATATAATTATGATAATCCTACAAAGGTTGTTGATGGAACTTGTAATATTATAGCATCTACATTACTTTTAAGAAAGTATATGGACACTGGAGCCATGCCTGAAAGTTACAATAATAAGACGATATTTTATACATTAACTAATTATGCTTGGAGTGCAAACTATTTTACGAAATCCGATAATTCAGGGTTATCTAATGCGGAGATGGTAAAGCTGTTAAATAAGTATATTATGGCCTATGAAGTGGATCTTTTTACGGCAAATAGTGATTCAACTAATTTATGGAGTACAATAAAAAATTATTATGATAAAAAAGTAAAACCTGTCACAATAACATTGAATTCAAGTGATTCAAGTCATCAAGTATTTGTTTCTGCTGCCTATACAGAGACAGTAACATATAAAAAGAAAAATATTCTTAATCGTACTACCACATATACTAAAAGTTACAACGCTGTTAGGGTATGTGATGGATGGCGGAATAGTTACAAAGATCCTTTTACTTCTTCAGGAACTTCTGACGGAACAAAAAGATATTCTTATTATTATTTTGATTCAGCTTCGGCTTTAATTAAGCTTAAATAAATTTAACAGGAAACAAAAATGAAGAAAAAAAAGAAAATTTTAATAATCGTGTTACCCATATTGTTATTAATTATAGGTGTTGGAGTCTATCTATTTGTTTCAAGAGATAAAACGTCAATCATAAAAGTTGAGAGCTGGAATAATCAAGGTGAGTATTATGAACTTTGTGAAACGGAAATAGATTATGTTTCTAATGATTGTAGCTATTTTTTGCCCAGTGATGTAACTGGCTTCTTTAATGAAATTCAGAACAAAGAAGATTTTATTGGCATTTACAAATGGGATGGAATAGAAAATTGTTATTATTTTTACTGGAATAATGGAATTTATGCAATAAGACCATGGAATCAAATCTACAGATTAGTTAGTTGTGTAACCACATATGAATCTACAAGTGGTGAAGGAGTGTATTGCTATCCGGCACCGGGTGGCAGATTGCCTGATAATGCATGGACTGCTGATGTAAGCAACGAATCATATTATTCATTTGATGATATTTTTGGAGATTACGAGGAAGCTGTTGAACGTTTTTACGGCTTTTTTTCGGAAGATTATGTAAGTCTGGATGATGAAAATCAAACAATTACTGTAACAGTCTATAATTCAAACAAAAATGCTGTTGCCGATGATAGAAAAGTAGTGCTTGATTTTCAAAACAAGAAAATAAATGAGGTTATGTTGACAACGGGGGAATAATAATGCTGTCCGCTCAAAATATATATTTTAAGTATGGAAGGAAACAGGTTCTTTCCAATATTGATTTTACTCTTAATTTGGGAGAAATTATAGGGGTGGTTGGACCTAATGGCGTTGGAAAGACCACATTATTAAAGATTATGAGCGGATTGCTTTTACCACAAAAAGGAAAAGTAACTGTATTAACTGAAAAGGTAATGTCAGTGATTGAACAACCGGCTTTTTTTGAAGATTTGACAGGAAAAGAAAATATAGAATATTATAATAATTCTACTTTGACTGAGGCAATGGTGGAATCTGCTCCGTTTGGGTTAAATAAATTTGTTAATAACCGGGTAAGCACATATTCTTTGGGAATGAAGCAGAAATTGGCATTGTGGCTGACAATGATTTCAACTGCGGACTATTTGATATTGGATGAACCATCTAATTCCTTGGATATAGAGAGCTGTGAACAATTTGATGAATTATTGTTAAGAGAGAAAAAGCAAAGAGGTATTTTAATAGCAAGCCACAATTTTAGCGAATTGCAAAATGTATGTGATCGCGTATTGATTTTGGATAAAGGAAATAAGTTTAAAGTCATCGATTTGAACAGTACTGAAATTAACCGAAATCTATATTTGATAAAAACAGCCCAATCTGTAGATGTAACTATACTAAAAAGTAATTCCAAGTTTATCCAAAAAGTTGATAAAAATTTGCTTGAGGCGAATGTTAGTGAAATTGAAATAGCTGGTATAATAAGAGAATTGATAACAGTTGGGATAGATATTTATGAGGTAAGAAAAGAGTCTGGGGGACTTGAACATAATTATCATAAGATAATTGAGGAATAACAATCTGCTTAGGAAATCCAAAATATATTTACATTTAAGGAGTGGACTTTTTAGATAAGGAAAGTTACATTGAAAGGATGAATGATGAAAAGAGAGTTGCTACGATGCTTTAGACGGAAAACCACCTATGTTGTATTGTATCTGGAAATTATTATTTTTGTGGCTTTAGTTGTTTATTCATCAAAAACCATTGTAAATAAAAACAATATAGGAAACTATCTTGGAAAATATGACTCTAAGGAAGAACTTGAAAAGCTTTATAATGAAGAAAAACAATCTTTTGATGACAATAGGGATGACTATCTCTTATTAGGATTAGATCTTCAGCCTATTTATGACAGATTTGAGGTTTATATGTACATGTTGAACCATTATGAAGATTATAGAAATGTAGCTTTATATTCTGAAGCAGAGCCATATGCTACGAAAGATAGTTTGGGAACAATGTTTACATATGAAGATTATACTTCAATAATATTATTAGTATTTAGTGCTTTCCTTGCAGCATATATTTTTTCGGCTGATTTTACTGGGAAAAGGCATGTCTTTTTATATGTAGGTAGAAATAGACTTAAAATAGTTTGGGAAAAATTTCTATCCTTTCTGATTATAATTTTGATAAATTTTATGATTTTATTTTTAATCGGAGCATTTTTTAACTATATATCTTCGACTCATATAAAGAAAGTATTAGTGATGACAGCAACGGGAGTAAAAGAAATCCCTTTTTGGCTTTCGTACATACTAGATAATATAGGAATGCTAGTACTTGTAATTATTTATTCTTTGGCGTTTTATTCTATTGCTGTTTTGACAAAAAACGAAATTGCTACGGGAATAGGAAGTTTGATATATTTCGCAGTAATACAGTTTACTAATTATCTTATAGTAAGAAATATGTTAGATGCATCTCCTTTGGGCTCTAATCCACTATATTATGGATTTAGCGATAATGGAAACTTGAGTACATGGCTACTTGTAGCTGGCATTGAATTGATTGTTATATCTTTTTTAGCATTTATAGGGTGCTTGAAATTCAAAAGTTCGAGATTATGATAATAAAGTAAAAGAAAAAATACTCCTAAAGCTTAATAGGAATTAAAGAAGAGCAGAGTTGATATCTGCTCTTTATTTTTTGTAAATAGGACATATAAATATGAGAAAAACTAACGATGTGAACAAGTCTTACAGTGAAAAATGGAATAAAAAATACTTGTTATAGGAAAAAACTATAACCAATTATAGCTTTTTGGGATAAGGCAAAAAGCAGAAAACCTATTGACGAAGTAGGGTATAAATGTTATCATGCTAACAACACAGAGATAAGCAGTAAAGAGAGCAGCTTATCCTGATTAATGTTTAATCTAATTGACGGGAGGAAAGTTAAATGATTTCAAAGAACAAAATTTATCTGTTTAAGTATTACTGTTGCCGAATGTGTAGCTCCTGTAGGGTGTGCAACAGATAAAAATCTTTCAAACTGATAAATAGAAATAACCAAACATATGTCAAAAAATATTAATAAAACCTGAGAAGCCAAAAGAAAAGAAGAGGCTTCAAAAATTAAAATCAAATTAAGAAAAGAGGAAAAGAAAAATGAGCAATTATAGATTTGAAACACTTCAGTTACATGTAGGTCAGGAAGAGCCGGATCCGGTCACAGATTCAAGAGCAGTACCTATTTATCAGACTACTTCTTATGTATTTAAGAATTCAGCGCATGCAGCAGCCAGATTTGGACTTGCAGATGCAGGAAATATCTATGGAAGACTTACGAATTCCACACAGGACGTATTCGAGAAGAGAATTGCAGCTCTTGAGGGTGGTGTTGCAGCACTTGCAGTAGCTTCCGGAGCAGCAGCCGTTACTTATACAATTGAAGCACTTGCTCAGGCAGGCGATCATATCGTATCCCAGAAGACAATTTATGGTGGCTCATTTAACTTACTTGAGCATACACTTAGCCAGTTTGGAGTATCAACTACCTTCGTTGATGCCCATGACCTTGCTCAGGTAGAGGGAGCTATTCAGGAAAATACTAAAGCAATTTACCTTGAGACATTAGGAAATCCTAATTCAGATATTCCGGACATTGATGCAATTGCAGAAATTGCACACAAGCATGGCTTACCACTCGTAATTGATAATACCTTTGGAACACCTTATCTCATCCGTCCAATTGAGCATGGTGCAGATATCGTCGTTCATTCCGCAACGAAATTTATTGGTGGACATGGAACAACTCTCGGTGGTGTTATTGTTGATTCAGGTAAGTTTGATTGGAAGGCAAGTGGAAAGTATGCACCAATCGCAGATCCAAACCCAAGCTACCACGGCGTATCCTTCGCAGATGCAGTAGGACCTGCAGCATTCGTAACCTATATTAGAGCAATTCTTCTTCGTGACCAGGGTGCTACAATTTCACCATTCAATGCATTCCTTCTTCTTCAGGGAACAGAAACTCTTTCTCTCAGACTTGACCGTCACATTGAAAATACAAAGAAGGTAATTGAATTCTTAAAGAATCATCCAAAGGTAGAGAAGGTTAACCATCCTTCACTTCCTGAGCATCCGGATCATGCACTCTATGAGAAGTACTTCCCTAACGGAGGTGCATCTATCTTCACCTTCAACATTAAGGGAGGACAGGAAGAAGCTCATAAATTCATCGATAGCCTGAAGATATTCTCCTTACTTGCAAATGTTGCAGATGTTAAGTCACTTGTAATTCATCCTGCAACAACTACACACTCACAGCTTACAGCTGAAGAGCTTGCAGATCAGGATATCCAGCCAAATACAATCAGACTTTCAATCGGTACTGAGCACATAGATGATATCATTGAAGATCTTTCACAGGCATTTGATCAGGTATAATCACAACGTCCTATAGCTGATATGCACAGCACAATCCGACGTAATGCATTTGTATAGCAAAAATCCCTCACTTTTAGTGAGGGATTTTTTTGTTTTTGAAGAATAAAAAAGAGACTATCAAAAGGTATACCTTTTGATGTTAGTATTTCCAAGAACATAAAAAGTGCGAAAATATTAAAATTTGCAGAATTATCATGTGTAGTGATGTTGACTTTTGTATTAACTACAGTTAAAATTAATACAACTATTTTTATTCGAAAGGTATACCTTTTGATGTTAAATTCGGCTATGGGGTTTGTCGAGTGACCGGAGGAGGATAAAATGGACGAAATACAGGGTGATGAAATACTGGGAGTTGAAGAATCTAATCCCAATAAAAAAAAGAAAAATCTAATCATAATCTTAAGTTCTATAGCAGCAGTTATAGTTATTATACTGTGCGTTCTAATTTATAGATATAATCATATAACCGGATGGGTTGAGAAAAAAGGTACTGTTAAATATAAGCTGGACGGAGTAGCTCTTATAGGAATGCAGACTATTGATGGTCAAAATTTTATATTTGATTCGGAAGGCAATTTTACAGAAGGCTGGATTGAATATCTTGATAACATATACTATCAGACGAGAGCAACCGGTGTAGTTACCGGTGAGTATACAATAGATGATTCTTCGTTTTATTTTCTGGAAGACGGACGTTTCGTAAGGGGAATTTATGAAGAAGATGGGATTTCATACTACAGAGATACCTATGGCTATGCCGCTGCCGGCAAGTATTTAGTTGATGGCAAAATTTATTTTACTGATTCCGATGGAGTTATTCTTACAGGCTGGCAATCCGACAAAGATGGCAAATACTATGTGGACTCTAAAAATCTTTATGCCGACACCGGCTTTGCAACCATTGATGGTGTAAAGTACTGCTTTGATGATAATGGAGTGCAGATATCCTCAGGCTTTTGCACAATTGAAGGTAATGTTTACTATTTTGATGAAGAGTCTGGAGAAACATATACCGGCTGGCAGACAATAGATGAAAATCTTTATTATTTTGATGAAACCGGCATTATGGCAAAGGATGCTTTTGTTACACTTGATGATTCGGTTTATCACTTTGATGAAAATGGAATCTGTGCCTTTGACTGGCAGACCATTGACGGAAAATTGTATTATTTTGACGAGTCAGGCATTATGCTTACCGGCTGGCAGACCATTGAAAAAGAAATTTATTATCTCGGAGAGGATGGCGCAGCGCTTACCGGCTGGCAGACCCTTGAAGATAAAGACTATTTATTCAAATCAGACGGTGCGGCATGTGTAGGCTGGATAAGTGTTGATGATAATTACTATTATTTTGATAATTCAGGCATTAAACAGACCGGTTGGATAACGGTCAGTGATAATAAATATTATCTTGGCGAGGAAGGCATCCGCGTAACAGACTGGCAGACCATTGATGAAAATCAATATTACTTTAATGCCGATGGTGTAATGCAGACAGGCTGGTTCAAAAAAGATGGTAGTTATATTTACCTTAAAGAGGATGGTTCACTTGCAACAGGCGAAACAACCGTAGATGGAACAAAATTCAATTTCAAAGAAGATGGTACCTATAATTCCGGCTGGGTTGACTCAGTATATTACAAAAATGGCTATGTTCAGACCGGACTTGTAAATATTGATGGAACCTACTATTTCCTTGGTTCTGATGGTAAAGTAAGTGGCGGATGGAAGACAATTGATAAATCCAAGTATTATTTTAATACAGATGGAAAGGCAGCAACAGGCTGGCAGACTGTAGATTCCGTAAAACATTATTTTGATAAAACCGGTAAGATGACAACCGGTTTTGCGACAATCAGTAATAAGCTTTATTATTTTAATTCTGAAGGTAAGCTGCTTACTGAAGGCTTTAAGACAATTGGCAGCGATAATTATTATATTAATTCAGATGGAACGGTTTATTCAGGTTGGAAGACAGTTGATGAAATAAAGCATTATTTTGATACAGACGGTAAGATGGCAAAAGGCTTTAAGACGGTTAGCAATAAGCTTTATTATTTTAACTCAAATGGAGAACTCCTTAGTGAAGGGCTTAAGACCATTAGTGATAATTATTATTATATCAATTCTGACGGAACAGTTTATGCCGGTTGGAAGACAATTGATGAAAAGATATATTATTTTGACACTAGTGACGGTAAGCGCGTTACAGGATTTAAAACAATTGACGATAAGCTTTATTATTTTTGTAGCAAAGGCTATCTGTTGACCAAGGAAGGCCTTAGAACACTTGGCAGCAAACAATATTATTTCTATGAAGATGGCTCAGTTGCTACCGGCTGGAAAACTGTTGATGATATTAAATATTATTTTGATCCTGATTCCAACGGGGCAATGGCTACGGGATACGTAAAAATAAGTGGCAAACAGTACTATTTCTACGAAGATGGCACAATGGCTGTAAGCACAACAATTGACCATTACACCTTTGATGAAAATGGCGTTGGTACAGACAACACACCGGATTTTAGTGTTATTACAGAGGATAATCTGGATGCATATATATTGGTATTACTTGACAAATATGGCAGTACGCCAACAAACATTTTAGATTATTGCAGAAATCATTACTCTTATTACTATCGTAATAAATCAGATGTCAGGTCGATGGCGATAAGGATGCTTAATACCGGAAAAGGTGCCTGCTGGGACTATGCTGCACTTATGAAAATGATGTTAGATGCGGCAGGATATAATAACTATATTGTAGTAGGAAAGGGGGCTGTTGCTTCAGAGCACAACTGGAATCTTGTAGAAATTTCTGATGGAGTCTGGAGACATTTTGATGCTGAAAGACAGGGCTTATATGTAAACGGATGGACGGATTCAAAGCTGGCATCCTATAGCGGACGTTATTATGGCGTAAGATATGAATGGACAAGGGCAAATTATCCGGCGGCGGACTAATCTGCCAAGGGGTTATATGTTCACGTGGAAGTGTCCACAGTCATACAAAAAGCTAAACTAATGAGGAGGATAGAATGAGCGAAAAACAGGGTGGCGAAACATTAGTGGTTCAAACAGACGGAACTGATAAAAAGAAAAAGAAGCTTATTGCAGGCCTTAGTTCTCTGGCAGCGGTAGTTCTTATTATAGTATGCATTTTTGTGTATCGATTTCTTCATTTTACCGGCTGGGTTGAAAAAAATGGCACAGTTAAATACAAGTCTGATGGCGAAATTCTTGTAGGAATGCAGGAGGTTGAAGGTCAAAGGTTCGTTTTTGACTCAGAGGGCAAGCTGACGGATGGCTGGATTGAATATCTTGATAACATATACTATCAGACGAGAGCAACCGGTGTAG
>CAZVBH010000072.1:0-12102 GCA_964625275.1 uncultured Lachnoclostridium sp. | reverse complement strand
CAATAGCTGAAATTGCTTAAGAGTTGTTTCCAAAATTCTCTGTAGGTACTTCAAGTCCATTGAGGATACGGTTAATTACATCTTCAGTCTTGACTGACTGCCATTTTGAACCACGAGACATCACCAGTCTGTGGGCAAGCACCTTAGGTGCAAGAAGCTTGATATCCTCAGGTGTGACGAAGTCACGTCCTACTACAAAGGCATAGGCTTTTACAGCCTTTACAAATGAAAGGGCAGCTCGTGTACTGGCACCTGTTGAAATTTCAGACTGTCTTTCTGTTGCGTCTACGATATTTAAAATATAATTTAAAAGCTCCTCAGATATAAAAATATCTGAGGCTTTTTTTTGCATTTCAATTATGTCTTCCGGTTTAGCAACAGGTTCAAGCGAATTGAGAGGATTATCGCTGCTAAAACGATTAAGAATTGCAAGAGACTGATTTCTACCCGGTTTTTCCATTGAAAGACGCATAATGAATCTGTCCAGCTGCGCTTCAGGAAGAGGAAAGGTACCGGCAGACTCCAGTGGATTTTCCGTTGCTATTACGAAAAATGGTGAAGGTAATTTTTGAGTATAGCCTTCAATTGTAACCTGACTCTCCGCCATTGCCTCTAAAAGGGCAGACTGGGTTCTTGGAGTAGCTCGGTTTATTTCATCACCCAAAACAATATTAGAAAAAATCGGACCAAGTCTTAATTCAAATTCATTAGTCTTACGGTTGAAATAGTTAAGACCACAGATGTCAGATGGAAGAAGGTCCGGCGTAAACTGAATTCTTGAAAAAGAAGCACTGACTGATGCAGCCAAAGCCTTTGCAAGAACTGTCTTACCCGTTCCGGGAACGTCTTCAAGTAATACATGACCTTCGGCTAAAAGAGCCGAGAGTACAAGGTCAATCGTAAGATCATTTCCGACAATGACCTTTTGTATATTTTCTTTAATTTTTAAAATTTTACTGTTATCCATAATTTCGGCGCTCCTTTTAGCACTTGATTGCCCCTAAAGCAGTACAATATAAACATAAGCTATGCAAATCACAGCAGAGATAATGCAGAATCTAAAAACGGTCTGAGTGTCTGACCAGCCAACATTCTTTCTTACATGATCATGAATAGGTGTCCTGGTGTTTTTTAAAATACGAATTTTCAAAAATCTGAGAAGGGAAACCTTAATAAGACCAAGTCCGCCATCTATGATGAACACGAATGCAAGAGGAATAAAGAGCAGAGGACTGCCGCTCTTTAATGCAAGAATGGCAATAAAGAGACCAATTGCACGAGAACCGGCATCTCCCATCAAAAGCTTTGATGGTGTGGCATTATACCAAAGATAGCCTATGATGCAGAGAATGAAGGATAAAATAACAGAACAATAAAGGGAAGAACCTACGAGTCTGTCAAATATAATATAAAATGCACTAAGAGTAATCAGGGCAAGTGAGCCTGAAAGACCATCTACGCCATCAGTACAGTTGACAACATTTATGGCTACCCAAATAAGTATAATCGCAAGAATGACATAAAGCACAGGATTGAGATGAATCGTAGTACCTGTGATTGCAATTGTCAGATTCGATGAATTGAAATTTACATAAGTAAGGCTGACTACAAGAGCAATAATAAAATCAATGATTCCTTTTTTGTATTCACCCCATGGAGTCGCAGCTGCATCATCAAAATATCCTGAAAGCATTGCAGCAAGCAGCATAATCATGTAAATAAGTAGCTCTCTGTCTACCTTTAAGAATATTAGAACTACAAGGATATGTACCAAAACAAAGATAATTCCGGCTCCTCTTGGCTTACCCTGTGAAAGAGCGCCATTAACGGCAAATTTTCTGCCACCGTCAACAGGCAGTGAGGTCTGAAGAGTCTTTAATAAAAATATAGTCAGAACAAATGATAAAATAAGGCAGGCAAGAATATAAAATTTATCCATGCCCTGAAATGACGAATCTAAAAAGTAATGTAACATTAAGTGCCTCCGTATTAAAGATTAATAAAAGCTGAAATTACAGCTGATTAATAATCTCTCAAATGTAATTATTTTTTGCACTACTTATGATAATATAAATAAGAGAGATTTACAAGTGTACACTTTGAAGAAAATATGCTATACTGTATAAATATTTGAAATTTTCGAATATTAAAACTTTCTATAAGGAGAAAATTCATGAGCAAGGTAAGAAGAATTTATGTTGAGAAAAAAGCACCATATGCAGTTCGTGCTAAAGAGCTCAAGGAAGAAATATCAAGCTATCTTGGAATTAAGACAATTACCGGAATTAGGGTTTTAGTCAGATATGATGTAGAAAATGTTGACGAAGAGACTTACAAAAAGGCTATAAAGACAGTCTTTTCAGAGCCACCTGTAGATGATTACTATGAAGAAAGCTTTGACGCAGGAAAGGGCAACAGAGTATTTTCCGTAGCCTATCTTCCCGGACAGTTTGACCAAAGAGCAGATTCAGCAGAACAGTGCGTACAGCTTCTCAATGAAAGTGTGAAGCCGGTAATTCGTACTGCTACAACCTATGTTCTTGAGGGCGAGGTATCTGACAAGGAGTTTGAAGATATCAAAGCCTATTGTATCAATCCGGTAGATTCTTCACTTACTGATGAATCAAAGCCTGAAACACTTATTCAGGAGTTTGACGTTCCGGCTGATGTTGCCATAATAGACGGCTTTGTCTCAATGGAAACAGAGGAACTTAAAAAGCTTTATGATTCATTAAATCTTGCAATGACCTTTAGAGATTTTGAATTTATACGTGACCATTTCAGCAGCGAAGAAAAGAGAGATCCATCGATGACTGAAATCAGAGTTCTTGACACATATTGGTCAGATCACTGCCGTCACACAACCTTTAGTACAGAGCTTAAAGAGGTAACCTTTAAGGATGGCTATTATCGTAAGCCTATTGAAGATACCTATAACAGATATAAGGATGACAGAAAAGTCCTTTACAAAGACAGAAATGATAAATTTATCTGTCTGATGGACCTTGCAATTCTTGGAATGAAGAAGCTTCGTAAGGAAGGCAAGCTTGATGACATGGAGGTTTCTGATGAAATCAATGCATGCTCCATAATTGTTCCTGTTACCATTGAATATGAAACAGAGACAATTACAGAAGAATGGCTCATCTTCTTTAAGAATGAGACCCACAACCATCCTACCGAAATTGAACCATTTGGTGGCGCAGCTACCTGTCTTGGAGGAGCAATTCGTGACCCACTTTCGGGACGTGGCTATGTTTACCAGGCAATGCGTGTAACAGGTGCAGCAGATCCAACAGCTTCTCTTAAGGATACTCTTGAAGGTAAGCTTCCACAGAGAAAGCTTACAACAGGCGCAGCAAAGGGCTACAGCTCCTATGGTAATCAGATTGGACTTGCTACAGGACTTGTAGATGAAATTTATCATCCTAATTATGTAGCAAAGAGAATGGAGATTGGTGCCGTTATGGGTGCAGCTCCAAGAAAAAATGTAATTCGTGAAAATTCTGATCCGGGAGACATTATCATCCTTATGGGTGGACGTACCGGACGTGATGGCTGTGGTGGTGCAACCGGCTCATCAAAGAAGCATACAACCGAATCACTCAATACCTGTGGTGCTGAGGTTCAGAAGGGTAATGCACCTACGGAAAGAAAGCTTCAGAGACTTTTCAGACGTCCTGAGGTAAGCCATTTAATTAAGAAATGTAATGACTTTGGTGCAGGTGGTGTATCAGTTGCAATTGGAGAACTCGCTGCCGGTCTTGATATCGATCTTGATAAGGTTCCAAAGAAATATGCAGGCCTTGATGGTACAGAGCTTGCAATTTCAGAATCACAGGAAAGAATGGCAGTAGTTGTTGCACCTAAGGATGTAGAAGCAATGCTTGCTTTCGCTGAAGAAGAAAATCTTGAGGCTGTTGTTGTAGCAGAGGTTACAGAGAGTCCAAGACTTGTAATGCATTGGAGAGGAAAGACAATTGTAGATGTCAGCAGAGCCTTCCTTGATACCAATGGTGCACATCAGGAGACAACAGCAGTTGTAACAATGCCTGATGAAAATGCTAATTATTTCAAAAATGGTGCGGACTATGTTTCAGCCTCTACAAAGAAGCTGGGTAATACTAAGGGCGCTAATGAATTAGGAGCTGAGGATACTCCTGAAAATAGAAGAAAGGCATGGCTTGCAGCACTCGCAGACCTTAACAGCTGTGGCAAAAAAGGTCTTGTTGAGATGTTTGACTCTTCAATCGGTGCAGCAACAGTTACAATGCCTTATGGTGGAAAATATCAGCTTACCCCTATTCAGACAATGACCGCTAAGCTGCCAATGTCAAAGGGTAAGTGCGATACAGTTACAATGATGAGCTATGGTTATGATCCGTTCCTTTCAAGCTGGTCACCTTACCATGGCGCAGTATACGCAGTAATTGATTCTGTTGCGAAAATTGTTGCAGCAGGTGGAGATTATAAGAAGATAAGATTTACCTTCCAGGAATACTTTAAGAGACTTGGCAATGATCCTGAACGTTGGGGTTATCCTTTGGCAGCTCTTCTCGGAGCTTATGAGGCTCAGATAAGACTTGGACTTCCAAGCATCGGTGGAAAGGATTCCATGTCAGGCTCCTTCAATGATATTGATGTACCGCCAACACTTGTTTCCTTTGCAGTAGACGTAGCAAAAACAGGTGATATTATTACACCTGAATTCAAGAAGACTGATTCAAGACTTATTGTATTTACAATGCCTAGAGATGAATATGACCTTCCTGACTACGACAAGGCAATGGATATGTATGAAAAGATTCAGGCCTTTGCATCTGAAGGTAAGCTGTTATCAATGTTTGCACTTGGTTCAAAGGGCGTTGCTGAGGCAGTTTCCAAGATGGCCTTCGGTAACAAAATCGGTGCAAAGATTTGCATGAAATATGATATTAAATCAGCCTTTGCACCATCCTTCGGTTCTATAATTGCCGAGGTAGATGAGAAAGACGTTGATGCAATCCTCAATTCCTGTGAATATGCAAAGATGGCAGGACATACAACAGATAAGGGAACTCTTGCATGGTGTGCAGGCAATGATACAGAGTGTGTAAGTATTCCTCTTGATGAAGCAATTGAAGCATGGATGAATCCGCTTGAAAAGGTATTCCCAACACGTTCTGCAGTTCAGAAGGAAACTCTTAAGGAAGAGGTTCCGGAAATTCTTTATGACGCAAAGACTGTTTATGTGGCTAAGAATAAAATTGCAAAGCCAAAGGTATTTATTCCTGTATTCCCGGGCACCAACTGTGAGTATGACTCAGCAAAGGCTTTCGAAAGAGCCGGAGCTTTAGTAGAGACAGTTGTATTTAAGAATATGACTGAAGCAAATATCAGAGATTCTGTAGCTGCTTTTGAAAAGGCAATTAAGGATTCTCAGATAATTATGTTCCCGGGTGGCTTCTCAGCAGGTGATGAGCCTGATGGTTCCGGTAAGTTTATTGCAACAGCCTTCCAGAATGAAAGACTCTCAGAGGCAGTCAATGATCTCTTAAAGAACAGAGATGGTCTTGCACTTGGTATCTGTAACGGCTTCCAGGCACTTATCAAGCTTGGACTTGTGCCTTATGGTGAGGTAACAACCCTTACACCTGACAGCCCAACTCTTGCAATGAACAACATCGGTCGTCACGTAAGTAAATCAGTTTATACAAAAGTAGTTACCAACAAGAGCCCTTGGTTAATGGGAGCAGAGCTTGGTGGAGTTTATGCAATTCCTGCTTCCCATGGCGAAGGCAGATTTGTAGCTAACAGGGAATGGCTTGAAAAGCTTAAGGCTAATGGACAAATTGCTACACAGTATGTAGATATTTCCGGAAATCCAACAATGGATGAGGACTATAATGTAAATGGTTCTTACTGGGCTATTGAAGGTATTACATCTCCTGATGGACGTGTATTAGGTAAGATGGCTCACTCAGAAAGACGTGCTGACGGTGCATATATTAACATTTATGCCGAGCAGAATCAGAACATCTTTGAGTCCGGAGTTAAATATTTCTTATAAGATAATATACCAGGAGGTTTTTAATATGGCAGATTATAACGATAAGATTGAAGATAATGATAAGATGACTCTTTATCTTGACGATGGTACCGAAATGGTATGTGATGTAATTGCTATTTTTGGCTGTGAGGACAGAGATTATATCGCACTTTTCCCTGAAGACGGTGGAGATGATGACGAAGTATTTCTCTACCGCTTCATAATGGAAAATGACGATTATGATAATATTAAACTTGAAAATATTAAGTCAGATGAAGAATTTGACAGCGTAGCTGAGGCCTTTGAGGTTTATATGGCTCAGGAAGAAATCATCGATGAGGATGAAGAATAAGTCTTCATTTCTTACCTCGGATAAAATGTTTACTCAAGAAGATGATTTTGAATACAAAATTTAGCGCTTAGTCTTTTTGCGACAGGCGAGCTTTTAAAGCTTACAGTCAGGGCATCACCCTCTACCTTGAGGATGGTGCCCTCTTTGTATCTTGTATGATAAATAACCTGACCTACAGCAAAGACTCTGTCAGCATTTATTTCATCAATAAATCTTGAAACATTGCTTTCTTTTCCCTGCCTTTTAAGAGAATAAGAAAGATAAAGCTTATGTCTGGCTCTCGTCATGGCAACGTAGAAAAGTCTGCGTTCCTCCTCAATTTCTTCCTTTTCCTTTGAAAGCCTGTGAGGAGCAACCCCCTCAACACAGTCAGGAATGTAAACACTGTCATATTCCAAACCTTTACTGCCATGAAAGGTCAGTAAATTAACGGCAGCCTCCGGAACCTCGTCATTGAGCTCGCAAAGACGTTCCCTGTATTCTCTGATATGCTCAAGATATCCTGCAAATGATGGAAATTGTGCTGCATCAGCCTCGAGGTCATCCAGCGTATCCATTACATCCTCGAAAGCATTGTTAGCCATATCAATATTTGCCTTTAAATAGTCGTCTATGCCGATGGCTTTTCTAATATAATGAATTGCAGCTGCAGTATTCAGATGTGACATAATCTTAAAATCATCCGCAAGCTTTTGCAAATTTTTTACAACATAATATTTTTCGGCAGCCTCATAGCTTTTTATTAAATCGTAAATATCGATTTCAGAAGCTGTAAGAGAGTCTCTTGTTATATATCTAACAGGCTTATTATATATATGGAGAAAATTAGAACGCGAGTGGTCCCCTGCAAGATATTTTATATAGGCAAGCACGGGCGCAATATAACGATTGTCATAAATACAAGGAATGTGCCCCTTGGCTTTAAATGGTACATCTGCGTCAATCAGCTTTTGGCAAATGGCGGCACTCTGAGCATTTGTTCTAAAAAGAACGGCAATATTATCGGGATTTTGACCGGAATCAATTTCAGCAGCAATCATTTTAGCCAATTGTCTGTATTCAGTCGGATTTTCCTTAAAACTTTTGATTAAGACACGAGGACCTGCTTCATTTCGCGTGATAAGATTTTTTTCATACCTGACGGTATTGTTTCTAATGAGCTTTTGCGCCAAGTCAAGTATATTGCCACTGCAGCGATAGTTAATATCGAGAGTTATCATGCGCGTACCGGGAAAATCAGAGGGAAACTGTTGCATAATTGCAGGCAGCGCGCCCCTAAAGGCATAAATTGACTGGTCATCATCACCTACAACAAAAAGATTATTTTGCGGAGCTGCAAGAAGACGAATGATATCATATTGAACGGGATTTATGTCCTGGAATTCATCAACCATTATATACTGAAATTTATTCTGCCAGTATTTAAGCACCGTAGAATCATTGGTAAGAAGCTCCCAGGTTTTGTTAAGCATATCCTCAAAATCGACAAGCTTCTCGCTCTCGAGATAAGCCTCATAGGCATTATAAATATCCACAAAATCCTTTTTTGAAATAACTGAGGTCTTAAATTCAGACATTTCCTTACGGCTGCACTTAAATCTTGCAATTTCATCGAGAACCTGTCTTACAAATTCGGGATTTGAGGCAAGAATTGTCTTTCTGCCCGAAAGAATTGACAGAATAATTTTAAATGCAGTGGATTCATCAAGAATATTTGAATGATTATAGCCCAGACTACGGCTAAGCATATTAAAAAAGATAGAGTGAAAGGTTCCAAAATTAACTCTCGAACCAATTTCGCCATACTTACTGATAAAGCGCTTTCTCATATTTATTGCCGCGGCGCGTGTAAAGGTAACGACAAGAATACTTGTCGGTTCGATATTATGAATTTCAAGCATTTCAGCCAGACGTCTGACAAGTGTCAGAGTTTTACCGGCTCCCGGTCCGGCAACACACATTACCGGACCAGAGACCATTTTTACTGCCTTAGCCTGATTATTATTTAAACCGGCATATCTGTCGGCATTGATATTAGAGGTGTTATTCATAGTACATTAAGCAAGTGCGGCACTAAGCTTTTCAATGCCCGCTCTGATTCTTCTTAAACTCTCTTCCTTACCGATGATGGCCATGATTTCATAAGCACCACCCGGAGTCATCTGTTTACCTGAAACAGCAGTACGTACAGGCCAGAGCACGATACCGTTTTTACATTCCTTTTTAGCAACAAGGTCCATACATACCTTTTCAATTGCAGGAATGGAATAATCATCAAGCTCTTCAAAAAGAGGGAGTATCTCTTTAAGTACCTCAAGAGAAATTTCAGTATTAGTCTTCATCTTCTTGTGAGTATACATTGCAATGTCATAATCCGGAAGCTCTTCAAAGAAATCGATTTTTTCAGCGATGTCGCAGAAGGTCTCAATTCTTGTTTTAACCAAATCAGCTATTGCCTTTAAATCGTAATCCTTGGTAATTACTTCTTTTATGTAAGGAAGAGCCATTTCATAATACTTATCATCACTCATTGCCTTAATATATTCACCATTCATCCAACGAAGCTTCTGCATGTCGAATACGGCAGGTGATTTTGAAATATGAGTATAATCGAATTCTTTAATCAGCTCCTCAAGAGAGAAAATTTCCTGATTACCCACAGGACTCCAGCCTAAAAGAGCAATGAAATTAACAATTGCTTCTGAAACAAAGCCCTGCTCTATAAGATCTTCAAAGGAAGAATGACCACTTCTTTTTGAAAGCTTCTGATGCTCTTCATTAGTAATGAGAGGACAGTGAATATATACAGGCTCGTCCCAGCCAAAGGCATTGTAGAGACGTGTATATTTAGGTGTTGATGAAAGATATTCATTACCTCTTACAACATGAGTAATCTGCATAAGATGGTCATCGATTACATTTGCAAAATTGTAGGTAGGATATCCATCACTCTTGATGAGAATCATATCATCAAGCTCAGAGTTATCTACAGTAATTTCACCATAAATGGCATCAGTAAAGGTTGTTGTGCCTTCCTCAGGGATATTCTGTCTGATGACATAAGGCTTGCCGGAAGCAAGATTAGCTTCGATTTCTTCCTTAGAAAGATGGAGACAGTGCTTATCATACTTAGTAATTTCTTTTTCTGTAGAAGCACCCTCAACTGCAGTTTTCAGGCTTTCAAGACGCTCATGGTCACAGAAGCAGTAGTAAGCCTCTCCTTTTTCGATGAGCTGCTTTGCATATTCCAGATAGAGACCTGACTCAACTCGTTCGCTCTGTACATAAGGACCGAAGCCCTTATCCTTGTCCGGACCCTCATCATGGATGAGACCTGTCTTTTCCATAGTTCTGTAAATGATGTCTACCGCACCCTCAACATAACGTTCGCGGTCGGTATCCTCTATACGCAGGATGAAATCGCCACCCTCATGCTTTGCAATTAAAAATTCATAGAGTGCAGTACGCAAATTTCCAACATGCATACGACCTGTTGGACTTGGAGCATATCTTGTTCTGATTTTCATTGAAATTCCTCCCTTATTATATATAGAATATACTAAAACCCACTGCCCGCAGGCAATGGGTAGTTAAATCTGCTCTACTGTGTATTGTAATCCTGAAGATACTTAATTCTTGAAGGCTGCTGAATCTTTCTGATAGCCTTTGCCTCAATCTGACGGATTCTTTCCCTTGTGACATGGAACTGCTTTCCAACCTCCTCAAGGGTACGAGGGATACCATCATTAAGACCATATCTGAGAATGATAACCTCACGCTCACGTTCCTGAAGAGTATCAAGAATTGTAAGAATCTGCTTTCTCAAATCCGAATTTGTTGTTGCAGCCTCAGGGTCAGGTGACTGGTCGTCCTTTATGAAATCTCCATAATTGGTGCCATCCTCTTCACCGACAGGAAGGTCGAGTGAAATAGGATCAGCAGATACACGTATGATTTCACGAACCTTATAGACGTCAATGCCAAGAGCCTCAGCAAGCTCCTCCTCAGTAGGTTCACGCTCTAATTCCTGTGTAAGCTGCTTTTGCATCTTATAAGTACGGTTGATATGCTCAGACATATGAACAGGTATTCTGATAGTTCTTGACTGATCAGAAATAGCTCTGGTGATTGACTGTCTGATCCACCAGGTAGCATATGTTGAAAATTTATAACCCTTTTTATAATCAAATTTTTCTACTGCTTTAATAAGACCGAGGTTTCCTTCCTGAATAAGATCGAGAAGTGAAAGACCACGACCAATATATTTTTTTGCTATACTTACAACAAGTCTGAGGTTAGACTCGGTAAGCTTTTTTCTTGCAAGAGGATCACCGGTTTCGATTTTCTGTGCAAGCTCAACCTCTTCATCAAAAGAAAGAAGAGGATAAATACCGATTTCACGAAGATACTGTTTAACCGGATCATCATTAATTGCCTCAGAGGTCATTTCCTCGACTGATTTATCGGAATCGGAAGAATTTTCGATAAGCATCAAATCTTCATCGGCAGGGTCCATCTCAAGTGTATCATCTGAAAGTACGAAAATATCCTTTTCAGACAGATAGGTTTTAAGAGCAGCAAGCTCCGCCTCAGTCAATTTTGTCTCTGTAGCAAATGCCAAAAGCTGTGAATTATCAAGAACGCTATTATTAGATTTTGCAGACTTTACCAACTCGACAAGCTTGGATTCAAATAGTTCTTTGTTTTCCATTCATGTTTCCTCCTACGCATTTGAGCGCACTTAGGACAAATATAACACTATGGCGCTATAAAGTCAAATAGATAATATTAACTTTCTTATTAAAATACAATAAAAATTTTTGAAATTGTGGGTTGACATAATTATAACAAAAATGTATAATCACTCTTGCGTGCGTATATTGTGCGTCGTTTAGTGCGCCCATTTTAAGGGTACAAACGGTGACTAAGACTTATTTCGCAACGCACAGCCACATTTAATAAGCATATTGCTTAAATAAAATAGGAGGTGAAAGCATGCCTACATTTAACCAGTTAGTAAGAAAAGGTAGAAAGACTTTACAGACAAAGTCAACAGCTCCTGCTTTACAGAAGAGCTTTAACTCATTACAGAAGAAAGCAGTTAATAATTCTTCACCACAGAAGCGTGGAGTTTGTACAGCAGTTAGAACTGCAACACCTAAGAAGCCTAACTCAGCTCTTAGAAAGATCGCCAGAGTTCGTCTTTCTAACGGTATCGAAGTAACAAGCTACATTCCGGGTGAGGGTCACAACCTTCAGGAGCATAGCGTTGTTCTGATCCGTGGCGGCCGTGTAAAGGACCTTCCGGGTACCAGATACCATATCGTCAGAGGTACACTTGATACAGCTGGTGTTGCCAAGAGAAGACAGGCCCGTTCCAAATACGGTGCTAAGAGACCGAAAGACGCTAAGAAATAATTCGGTAAAGTATCACAAACTGGATTTTGTTTCACCTTATGGTGTTTTGAAAGATTCTTTCTCCTGACGCAGTTCAGGGACAGGGTATTTCATACATGCAGCGGTATGCGGGAAGGCTGTTTGATTCAGCGCAGATCGTGCATGCCGTGTGACGGAGTTCTTATATACCAGGTGGTTGCAGGTTGACATAGAAGTCCGAGCATGAGACACGACAGAAACACAATCGTGAGTACCTGTGATTTAATTATTGTTAAGGAGGGAAGTAACGTGCCACGTAAAGGACATACTCAGAAAAGAGACGTTT
>CAZVBH010000071.1:0-12154 GCA_964625275.1 uncultured Lachnoclostridium sp. | reverse complement strand
CAGAGGTTGCAAAGCAGATGGGACAGTAAGAAATTAGTGATTTGTCTACTTTGACTCTTACTTAAATAAAGCTTTGAAATTTATTATGTAATTCTAAATCCCCGTTACTCAATCAGTAATGGGGATTTTTTTATATGAAAAGTTACAAATTTCATGTTTATTAATTTGCATTTTTGAATTATAATAATTATGTCTGTATGTGTGGGGTAATTTAGAAAAGCGAGGTTGGAAATTATGAAAGGACATCATATTGAGCTTTCCGTTGCTGAAGGAGATAGCGTTCTTTATCATTATACAAAAAGTAATGGTATTAATGGAATAATCAATAATAATTGCTTTTGGGCAACTAAAAATGACTTCCTTAATGATCCGGATGAATTTATTTATATTAGGTCTATAATTGCAGACGTTTGCAATACAAGAATCAAGGATGAAAGCTATAGACAAATGTTCTTAAAGGATGTCTTAGAGGATACACTTATTGACCAGATATCAAAAGAAAAGGAATACTTTGTACTTTGCTTTTCAACCTGTCGTGACAGTATTACTATGTGGTCAGAATTTGGCAATAAGACAGGCTATAATCTTGGACTTGAAAGTGCGAGCATAGTCAAAAGGATCGAAAATGCAGCTGACGTAGAATATCATGGCTTTGTTGTATATAGTAAGGCTAAACAGCGTGAATTAATTTTGGGTATAATGGATGAATATATAACTAAATATTTTTCAAAGTCTTTTGATGAAATATTGGAACTTGGCTTTAATGATCCGAATTCCAGAATTTATTTAGAGGCTTGTGAAATTTTTAGACAGATAAGCACTGTTTATGCAATGTTCTTTAAAAATGAAGCCTTTTCGGAAGAACAGGAGTACCGATTTGTTTTTAGAAAAAACAGGTCAACAGTTGTTTACTTTAGAGAAAAAGATGGGTTCTTAATTCCGTACATAAAAATACAACTTAGCCAGGAGCATTTACCGGTAAGAGAGCTTGTGGTAGCACCTCAGAATCACATTGACCTTGCAAAAAAAGGTATGGAATATATGTTGACCTATAAAGGCTATGATGTACCGGTTCATCTTTCTAAAATTAAGCTGAGATATTAATCTGAGTAAGAACGGGGCAATCAAAGCGGATATTCCAGGTCCACTTCGCTATTTGCTCATAACCTAAAAGCTACTTCAGATAAAGTTAAAGTTATGAACAAGTGTCAAAGCGGACCAGGATATCCACGTTAATTTTGAATTATTCAAATTCAATAAGGAGTAATAGTTTAAATTGAAAATTGTCGAATTAAAGCAAAATGTATTTAAAGAGAATGAAATTACTGCTGATGGTATTCGTGAAGAATTAAAAGCAAAAGGCATTTTAATGATTAATGTCATGTCATCTCCGGGTAGTGGAAAAACTACAACCTTAGTAAGAATTATAGAAAAGCTCCAACCAAGGCTTAAAATAGGAGTAATGGAATGTGATATTGATTCAGCTGTTGACGCAGAGACTATTATTAGAGCAGGTGCGAAGGCGATTCAGCTTCATACCGGTGGAATGTGTCATATGGATGCTGCCATGACAAAGCAGGGCCTTGATGAGTTGGAAATTGACGGATTGGATATTATATTTATTGAAAATGTAGGTAACTTAGTCTGTCCGGCTGAATTTGATACAGGTGCTCACAAGAACCTGACGATTTTATCCGTTCCAGAGGGGGATGATAAGCCTGCTAAATATCCACTTGTTTATGAGGTTAGTGAGGTCACAATTATAAATAAAATTGATGTTGCTGAAGTATTTGACTTTGATTTTAATTTGGCAAAAAAGAGGATTTTATCATGCAATCCTAATGAAAAAATTTTTGAAGTATCAGCTAAGAATGATTGTGGCTTTGAACCACTGGTGGAATATATTTTAGATTTAGTTCAAAGTCTGAAAAGCTGAAATAATTGTGGAGGCATTATGTCAGAGGATATACGTACAATTGAAATTCATGAGAATATATTAGCTTCTAATGAGGATGAAGCTGAAGCTCTTAGAAATTTTCTTAGTGAAAAGAAAATTTTTATGCTGAATGTAATGTCTTCTCCAGGCAGTGGAAAGACTACTGCTTTAAGTGCTGTTATTAATTTGTTGAAGGATAAAATTAAAATTGGTCTTATGAATGTTGATATTAAGACCAGCCTTGACTGTCAGAAGGTTTCTGACTTGACAGGAGTAAGGACTCTTCAAATTAATAACTGTGGTCTTTGCCATATTGATGCTGATATGACTATGAGAGCAGTCCATGAATTTGATATAGATGATCTTGACTTGATTATATTGGAAAATATAGGAAATCTTGTCTGTCCTGCTGAATTTGACACAGGAGCTCATAAAAACATGATGATTTTATCTGTGCCTGAAGGAGATGACAAGCCACTTAAATATCCTTTGATGTTCTCGGTTTGTGATTTGGTACTGATTAGTAAAATTGATACTATGCCTTACTTTGACTTTGATTTAGATAAGGCAATTGCAAATATTAAAGCCTTAAATCCTAATGCTGTGATTCTTCCGGTTAGTGCTAAGACGGGAGAGGGAATTGATAAATTTGCAGAGTGGATATTAAGCAATAAATGTAAGATGATATAGAACAATTAATCTAAAATGATATAAAGCACTTGATTTTTAACATGATTAGTGTTATAGTAGCTATGGTAAATAGTTGTTTTTAGGAAGTGGACGAGAAATCGTCCACTTCTTTTATAGTCAGAAAGCTGAGGAGGATACATGTCAAAGACAAAAAAAGAAGACTACGAGCAAAGAGCAGAACAATTGGTTGCTCCTTTAGTTACTGCTAATGGATGTTCAATCTATGATGTTGAGTATGTCAAAGAGGCAGGAACCTACTACTTAAGGGTTTTTATTGATAAGCCTGACGGAGTTTCCATCGATGACTGCGAGACGATTAGCAGATTGTTTAATGAAATTCTGGATAAAGAGGATTTCATTGATGATGCCTACATCATGGAGGTAAGCTCACCCGGACTTGGCAGGCAATTAAAAAAAGATCGTCATTTTGCAAACAGTATTGGCGAAGAGGTTGAAATAAAGCTTTTTAAAGCTTTTAATGGTTCGAAAAATTATGTCGGCATACTTGAAGCATTTAGCAAGGAAAATCTGACAATTACTAATGAGTCAGGTGAGGTTATAATACCACGCGATAATATTTCAAATGTAAGACTGACATTTGATTTTTAAATAATTTTTAGGAGGAAAACGGAAAATGGGTAACGAAAATAGGGAATTAATTGAGGCAATTGAACTTTTGGAACGTGAAAAGTCTATAAGCAGAGATGTCCTCTTTGAGACCTTAAAGAAATCACTGGAGGCTGCATGCAGAAGCCAGTACAAAAACAGCGAGGGCAATTACAGAGTTGAGATTAATCGTGAGACCGGTGCAGTTTCAGTTTATACTGATTTAACTGTTGTTGATGAGGTTCTTAATCCTAATACTGAAATGAGTATTGTAACAGCAAACGAAAAGTTCCCTGACAAGAAGTATCAGATTGATGATATTGTATCAATCGAAATTACTCCTAAGGATTTTATGCGTAAGGCAGCTCATTCTGCTAAACAGCAGGTTGTGCAGTCAATTCGTGAAGAAGAGGGAAAGATTCTCTTAAATGAATACGCTGATAAGCAGGATAAGGTTGTAACCGGCACTGTTCAGAGATATGTTGGCAAGAATATTTCAGTTAATCTTGGTAAGGTTGACGGCATTCTTGTAGAAACAGAGCAGATTAGAGGCGAAAGCTTTAGACATGGAGACAGAATTAAGGTTTATGTCGTAGAAGTTAAGAGTGGCAAAAAAGGTCCTAAGATTACCCTTAGCAGAACTCATCCGGAGCTCGTAAAGAGATTGTTCGAGATGGAAGTAGCAGAGGTAGCTGACGGAGTAGTTGAAATCGTTGGTATTTCAAGAGATCCTGGTGCAAGAACAAAAATTGCTGTTCGCTCAAATGAGCCCGGAGTTGATCCAATCGGTGCATGCGTAGGACCTAATGGTATGCGTGTAAATGCTGTTGTTGATGATCTCGGTGGAGAAAAGATTGATATTATTCAGTGGAGTGATGATCCTGAAATTTATATTAAAAATGCATTATCGCCTGCAAAAACAATATCTGTTACAGTTGATCCGGAAATAAGATCTGCAAGAGTAATTGTACCTGATTCACAGTTCTCACTTGCTATAGGTCGAGAGGGACAAAATGCAAAGCTTGCACACAGACTTACAGGCTATAAGATTGATATTAAGAGTGATGCATCTTATTCAGAAATGTAATTATTTTCAGACAATTATTCAGGAGGTAGAAGCTTGCAGAGGGCAGAAAAAAAGCCATCACTTCGTAAATGTATAGGATGTGGTGAAATGTTTCCTAAAAAAGACCTGGTACGTATTGTTCATACACCTGAAAATGAAATTGTTTTGGATTTTACAGGTAAGAAAAATGGTCGTGGGGCATATTTATGTAATAATGAGAGCTGCCTCGATAAGGCATTTAAATCTAAGGCTGTTAACAGAGCCTTTAAAATGAATGTAGCCAGTGAGATTTATGATGCTTTAAAAGAAGCTTTTAAGGTGGTAGATAAAGATGAATGAGCGTAAGGTTTTATCCTATATTGGGCTTGCGATGAAGGCCGGAAAGCTTGCAACAGGAGAATATTCAGTTGAAAAAGCAGTAAAGGAAGGCACAGCCCAGATAGTTATAATAGCCGGTGATGCTTCAGATAATACCTTTAAAAAGTTCAATGATATGTGTACCTACAGAGGTATTGAGCTGATTAAGGCCTTTGATAAAGCTGCCTTAGGTCATCTTACCGGAAAAGAAATCAGAGCCAGTGTGGCAATCCTTGATGAAGGCTTTGCAAAAGCTATCAGGGGATGCTTTATAGACGGAGGTAATGTTTATAGTGAGAAAGAAAGTATATGAAGTAGCTAAAGAGTGCAATATTGCAGTTAATAAAATTGTTTCATATTTACGTGAAAAAGGTGTAGATGTTAAGGGACCAAAGGATACACTTGAGGAATCTGCCCTTAATATTATTTACGAATTTTATGGAACACCTAAAAGTGTTGTAAAGGCCAGAGAAGCTGCTAATCAGGCAGCAACAGCTCATGGCGGCAGAATCCTTTATGATGCTGACGGTAATCCAATTAAGCCAAAGTTCGATGAAAATGGAAAGCAGCTTCCAATTACGGGACCTGTTTATGACGAACATGGCAGAAAGCTCGTACTTAAAAAGCAGTATTATGATGCAGCGGGCAATCCTGTTAAACGTCAGTTTGACGAAAATGGTAAGCCTTTACCATTTAAAGAGCCTGTTTATGATGAGAACGGAAAGCTGGTTGTTTTCAAAAAACGTGTAAAGAAGGATGAAGCTGAAGCTTCAAAGCAAGAAGAAAAAGCTTCTAAGGATAATTCTGTAAAGAAGGAAACCGATGCAGCTGCTACAGTTAAGAATGATAAGTCAGCAGAAGCTAAGCAGGAAGAAAAGCCTTCACATAAGAATGTCGATACAGATAAAAAACAGGAAGAAACCAAGAAGGTGGATGTGAAAAAAACTGACGAAAACAAGAAGCCTGAGGATAATAGTAAAGCTGATGATAAAAAGTCAAGTGACAAGTCAGCAGATGAAGCTAAAAAGCCTGCAGCTGAAGTAAAGAGACCAAGAGAAAACGTCTATGCCAACAGAAGAGCTCAGGAAGCTCAGAAAAATGCCGGCGAAAAGCCATTTAACAAGGATCGCAATAATAACAGATCTGATAATAATGGTGACAGACGTCAGGGTGGCTTTAATAAAGACAGACGTCAGAACAATGGACGCCAGGGTGAAGGTCAGGGCGGCAATTTTAATGGCGACAGAAGAAAGCCTAGAGATGGCGGCCAGCAGGGCGGTTCATTTGGAAATAATGGCTTTAAAAAGCAGAATAATAATGGTTTCAGCAAAGGTGGTTTCGGTGGAAATGGCTTTGACAAGGACAAGGATTCAGGAGAAAAGAGAACCTTTACAAAGAAAAATGATTCTAAGGGAGGCTCATCAATCAAATCAGACCTTGGAAAAGAGCTTAGTCGTGATCAGAGAGCAGCAGCTTTCAATGACAGAAGACGTGAAAAGAATAAGAACAAGGACCGAGATTTCGAAAATGAAGACGGCTTAAAGAAGCCAAAGAAGAAGGATCCAAACCGTAAGGGTGCTTTCATTATGCCAAAGCCTGTTCCTAAGAAGGAAGAGGATCCAAATGAAATCAAGACAATTGCAATTCCGGAAGCAATTACTGTAAAAGAGCTTGCTGATAAGCTTAAGCAGAACGCAACAGATATCGTAAAGAAGCTTTTCCTTGCAGGAAAGATGTACTCAATCAATTCAGAGCTTACTTTTGAAGAGGCTGAAGAAATTGCCATTGAGTATGAAGTAATTGTAGAAAAAGAACAGATTGTCGATGTGGTAGAAGAACTCATGAAGGATACTGAGGATGCCGAGGATACCCTTGTTGAAAGACCTCCTGTAGTTTGTGTTATGGGTCATGTCGATCATGGTAAGACATCTATTCTTGATGCCATCAGAAAGACAAATGTAACTAGTCGTGAGGCAGGTGGTATCACACAGCATATCGGTGCTTACATGGTTGAAATAAATGGTAAGAAGATTACCTTCCTTGATACTCCGGGTCATGAGGCATTTACAGCCATGAGACTTCGTGGTGCCATGTCTACTGATATCGCAGTTCTCGTAGTTGCTGCAGATGATGGTGTAATGCCACAGACTGTAGAAGCTATTAACCATGCAAAGGCAGCAGGAGTTCAGATTGTTGTAGCTATCAACAAAATGGATCGTGAGGGTGCAAATCCTGACAGAGTTATGACTGAGCTTTCAGAACATGGACTTGTTGCTGAAGCCTGGGGTGGTGACACCGTAATGGTACCTGTTTCAGCTAAGACAGGTGATGGAATTAATGATTTACTTGAAATGATTCTTCTTACTGCAGATATGCTTGAGCTCAAGGCTAATCCAAACAGAAATGGCCGAGGAATCGTTATTGAGGCTAAGCTTGATAAAGGTCGTGGACCTGTAGCTACAGTTCTTGTTAAAAAGGGTACAATTAAGGTTGGAGATCTTATTGCAGTTGGTCATGCTCATGGTAAGATTAGAGCAATGCTAAATGAAAATGGTCAGAAGGTAAAGGTAGCAACACCTTCCATGCCTGTTGAAATTTTAGGTCTTAATGCAGTACCAAATTCCGGTGACGAATTTGTTATTACCGAAAATGAGAAGAAGGCAAGAGAAATTGCAGAAGCATTTATTGCTCAGAGCAAGGAAAAGCTTGTAGCTGAAACTAAGTCAAAGCTTTCACTTGATGGTCTTTTTGATCAGATTCAGGCAGGCAAGATTAAAGAACTTAATGTTATCATCAAGGCTGACGTTCAGGGTAGCGTTGAGGCCATGAAGCAGAGTCTTCTTAAACTTTCTGATGAAGAGGTTGCTGTTCGTGTAATTCATAGCGGCGCCGGCAATATCAATGAATCTGACGTAACTCTTGCAAGTGCTTCAAATGCCATTATTATCGGCTTTAATGTTAAGCCGGATAATGCAGCTAAGGATAGTGCAGAGAAGGAGCATGTTGACCTTAGACTTTACAGCGTAATTTACAATGCCATTGATGATATTGAAGCTGCACTTAATGGACTTCTTGATCCTATTTATGAGGAGAGAGTCATTGGTCATGCAGAAATCAGACAGATATTCAAGGCTTCAGGAGTTGGCAATATTGCAGGTTCTTATGTAACTGACGGTAAGGTTGTAAGAGGATGTAAGGTCCGTATTTACAGAAGAGAAGAGCTTATTCATGAAGGTACACTTGCTTCTCTTAAGAGATTTAAGGATGATGCTAAGGAAGTTAATGCCGGCTATGAATGTGGTCTCGTATTTGATAAATTCAGTGAAATCACTGAAGGAGATACAGTAGAGTTCTACAATCTTGAGGAGGTTCCTAGAAATCGTGAGAAAAAACAGCGTTAAAAATACAAGAATAAATCAGGAGGTGCTGAGAGAACTCAGCACCCTGATATCACGTGAGGTTAAGGATCCAAGAGTGGCACTAATGACCTCTGTAACAGCTGTAGAGGTTGCACCTGACTTAAAGACCGCAAAGGTTTTTGTCAGTGTACTTGGAGACGAAGAATCAAAGGCTAATACCCTTAAAGGACTCAAGAGTGCACAACCATTCTTAAGATCCTCACTGGCCCACAGCCTTAACCTTAGAAACACACCTGAACTTAAATTCATTCTTGATGACTCCATTGAATATGGAGTTGAGATGACTAAGAAGATTGAAGCTATGAATATAAGTCAGGACGAATAACCAATAATCTTGAAAAACCGGCAAGTTGCCGGTTTTTCTTGTTGCTACAATAAAAGATTAAAGGCATGAGTTATTAGGAAACTGAATTTAAACGAGCTATTAGAAAAACTAAATTTCTCATTGAGAATACAAAGATATTAATGTATAATATAAGAATAATAGTAAACTGATAAATGTTTACGTACCCAGTAAATGTTAATACACTTAGTAAAGGTTATATACCTAATAAAGAAAGCAACTGAAAACAGGTTTGTTTTTATAAAAGCGAGGTGAAAAAATTGGCTGTTGTTAATTTGAAGAAGAAAATGTTTCCAATAGGAATCGAAAATTTTCCTGAATTAATCAAAAATGATTACTACTACGTTGACAAGACAGATTTGATTTTTGATATTACTAAAAATATGAATAAAGTAACCTTATATACCAGACCTCGACGTTTTGGAAAAACCTTGAACATGAGTATGCTCAAATCTTTTTTGGAAGTCGAATGTGATAAATCTCTTTTTAATGGACTCAAAGTGTCAGAAAACAAAGAAATTTGTGAAAAACATATGGGCAAATATCCGGTGATTTTTGTATCTTTAAAGAGTGTTGACGGACTTGACTTTAATGCTGCAAGAAATGGACTTGTGGGTATTATCAGAAATGAAGCATCTAGATTTGATTTTCTGACGTATAGTAGCAGACTTAATGAAGTTGATAAAAAAGATTACAATAAAATTAAGAATCTTGATCCGATTTCGATAAAGGCTAATCCTGAAATTGTCTCTGAAAATGATTATTATTTAACTAATAGTCTTAAGATTCTCTCAAGACTTTTAGAAAAACACTTTGGCCAGAAAACAGTCATCTTAATAGATGAGTACGACGTACCTTTAGACAAGGCTCATCAATCAGGTTTTTATAGAGAGATGGTAACTCTTATCAGAAATCTTCTCGGTAATGCACTTAAAACCAATGACAGCCTAGCTTTTGCAGTTCTTACAGGCTGTCTTAGAATATCAAAAGAAAGCATTTTTACCGGACTTAATAATCTTGCTGTTCAAACCATAACGGATAAAACACCTGGTGCATATTTTGGTTTTACAGAAAAAGAAGTAGCAGAGATGCTTGCATACTATGATATGGCTGATCAGAGTGATTTAGTTAGAGAATGGTATGATGGTTATAAATTTGGTGGTTCTTATATGTACTGTCCATGGGACGTGATTAATTTTTGTAGTGATTTAAATGATGCACGAGAAGCTGATTTGAACCCTGACACTGATGGTAGAAGTGCTAGAGAATTTCTTCTGAAACCTAAGAATTATTGGATTAATACAAGTGGAAATTCATTAATTCGCAGTTTCATAGATATGGCAGATGGTGAAACCAGACAAGCATTGGAGAAGCTTGTGGCGGGTGAATCTGTTGAAAAACAGATAAATGAAAATCTTACTTATGAAGAACTTTATAATTCCATTGATAACCTTTGGAGTGTACTCTTTACTACAGGTTATCTGACAGTAGACGACTATCTTCCTGATGGAAGTCTAAAGCTTAGAATCCCTAATAAAGAAATAAGGGAGCTTTATGTAAGTCAGATTCAGGTATGGTTTAAGGAAAAGACCTATTCAGATAAAATTAATATTGAAGAATTTTCTAAATCAATTATTAATGGTGAGGCTGAAAAGATTGAAGAAAAGCTTAATTATTACCTGAGACAGACAATTTCAATTAGAGATACAGCTGTAAATGCAAGAAAAGAAAATTTTTATCATGGCTTTTTAATGGGACTGCTCAGATACAATGGAAACTGGAATATTAAATCAAATGCAGAAGCCGGAGATGGCTATGCGGATATTTGTGTAACTGATTTTTATACTCATACAGGAGTTCTGATAGAAATTAAATATGTGGAATTTCCTGCAGATAAAAAGTCACGAGTCGAAGCATTATCAAAGGCATGTGATTTAGCTTTGAATCAGATTGATGAGAAGAATTATGAAGATTATTTCTTTGATGAAGATGTAGACAATATCATTAAAATTGGAATTGCTTTTAATAAGCTTAGATGTAAAGTTAAAGTAATTAAAAATTAATCACCCTTTTATGTTAAGAAACCGGCATACTGCCGGTTTCTTTGCTATGTTGACGTGTTGACGTATTGAATTTATTTTTTATGCTATGTTATTTATGTGGTAAAAATGTCTAATTATGTAATTTATATTGCTTTTTTTTTTTTTTTTTGATACAATAATTAATAAAATGGCGAAAGCTTTAAACAAAATTTTAGGAGGTAAAAAAGTATGGAACGTTGCAAATACTCAGCTATAAAATATTGGCTAATAATTTGCGTAACTGCTTTAATCGTATTAATATCAAATGCAAAAGCAAACGATGTGTATCAAGGATTTTATTATTATGTAGATGATAATAATGAAATCGTAATCAGTGGCTTTGAGGACAAGGATATAAGAGAATTGGAGATTCCTGATACTATCAATGGATTGCCGGTAACCTCAATAGGGGAGTATGGACTTGCTAATCTTTATTATTTATCAAGTGTAACAATACCAGATTCGGTTACAAGTATAGGCAATAACGCATTTAATCAAGATATTTCTTTAGAAAGTGTAATAATGCCTGATTCAGTTACGAGTATAGGTGGTGGTGCATTTTCTTATTGCTATGAATTGACAGATGTTAATATACCCAAATCAGTTACAAGTATAGGTGATTGGGCATTTCTTTTCTGCTATGAATTATCTAGTGATATAGTGATACCAGAATCAGTTACAAAGATTGGTGATTATGTATTTTATGGATGTGAAAGTGTGACAAGTATTACTATCCCAGACTCAGTTACAAGTATAGGTGAATCTGCATTTGTTGGATCTTCAATATCTAATTTAACAATTCCAAATTCAGTTATAAGTATAGGAAATGGAGCGTTTTCTTATTGTAATAGCTTAAAAAGTATATTAATCCCGAAATCAGTTACAAGCTTAGGTGATAATGCTTTTATTAATTGCAATATCAAAACAGTATTGTTGGAATCTAGCTCAATTATAATTGGTGATTCGGCTTTTGAAGAATCTACTAATGTAATATATTTAGATAAGCATAATTTTGTAAAAGGAGAAGGTGTATCTCCTACTTGTGGCAATGACGGATATACGATATATTCTTGCATCGACTGTGATATTTCATATCAATATGACTTTGTTGATTCAACAACTGATGAACATACATTAGTATCCAAAGCTGCTGTGGCGGCTACATGTACTAAGACTGGACTTACTGAAGGAAGTTACTGTAAAGTATGTGGTGAAGTAATAAAAGAACAAGAAACTGTTGATATGATTGCTCATAAGTATACTTCAAAGGTTACAAAGGCAACTTATACAGCTAAGGGTTACACAACCTATACCTGCTCAAGATGTGGTAACAGCTATAAGTCTGATTACACAAATATGCTTACCCTCGCAAAGCCAACTGTTAAGGTAGCTAATACATCAAATGGAGTTAAGGTAACCTGGTCTAAGACAACAGGTGCAACTGGTTACATTGTATATCGTAAGACCGGCTCTGAAAAATGGACTACACTTAAGACGGTTACCTCTGGATCAACTGTAAGCTATTTAGACAAAACAGCAAAGGCCGGAACAACCTACTACTACACAGTAAGAGCTTATGCAGGCTCAACCGCAACAAACAAGAGTAGTTATGTAACTAATGTATCAATCAAGTATCTTAAGCAGCCAACAGTAACT